>JACMKH010000145.1 GCA_014380205.1 Sphingomonadaceae bacterium | reverse complement strand
TTGCGATGCAGCAGCTCGTGGCAGCGGCGGGGGCCTATCCGGCGCGGCGCAGCTCGTCGTCACCACGGTCGCCGCGATCACCCAGCGCACGCTCACCCCCTTCCGTGTCCGCGCGCTCACCGCCGAGCTCAAGCCCGGCGCGCGGATCGACCGCGACCGGCTCGCCGCGCTGCTCCAGGCCAACGGCTATGTCCGCACCGACACCGTCGCCGACGCGGGCGAGTTCGCGGTGCGCGGCGGGCTCGTCGATCTCTTCCTCTCGGGATCGGACGAGGCGCTGCGACTCGATTTCTTCGGCGACGAGATCGAAAGCATCCGCCGCTTCGATCCCGCCGACCAGCGCACCATCGGCCGCGCCGAGAGCTTCACGCTGCTCCCCGCCTCCGAGGCGCTGCTCGACGAGGAGTCGATATCGCGCTTCCGCGGCCGCTACCGCGAGCTGTTCGGCGCAACCGCGACTGGCGACCCGCTCTACCAGGCGGTGAGCGAAGGTCGCCGCCTCGCGGGGATGGAGCACTGGCTGCCACTGCTCGAGGACGGGCTCGCGACGCTGTTCGATCATCTCGGCAAGCATGATGTCTTCGTCCGCGACGCCGGGACGACCGCGGCCGGCGAGGCGCGCTTCGAGGCGATCGCCGACTATCACGCAAACCGCGTGCAGGCGCAGCGGACCGAGCCCGGCAGTTATCGCCCGCTCGATCCCGAGGCGCTGTATCTGAGCGAAGACGAGTGGCAGGCGCGGATCGCCGAGACGCCGCTCCATCTGACCACGCCATTCCACGAACCGCCGTCCGAGCGCGTGATCGAGTTCGGCGTCGCCCCCGCGCGCGATTTCGCGCCCGAGCGCAAGGCGGGGAGCAACGTCTACGACGCGGTGGTCGCGCATATCGAAGCGCTGCGGCGTGAGGGGAAGCGCGTGGTGCTCGCGAGCTATTCGCGCGGAGCGAGGGAGCGCCTCCGAGGGCTGCTGGCCGAGCATGGGCTTGCCGGCACGGTCGAGGCCGAGACGTGGCAGGAGGCGCTGGGCCTCGCTTCTCCCCTCCCTGCAAGGGAGGGGTCGGGGGAGGGTTACTCTCGTCTGACCGCAGCGCCTGACGGAGAAAGACCCACCCCCGACCCCTCCCTTGCAGGGAGGAGAGTCAGCCTCATCATCCTCCCGCTCGATCACGGCTTCACCACGCGGGAGATCGCCGTCCTCACCGAGCAGGACATGCTCGGCGATCGCCTTCGCCGACGGACGCGCCGCCGCAAGTCCGCCGATGCCTTCATCAACGAGCTCGCCACGCTTACCCCCGGCGATCTCGTCGTCCACGCCGATCACGGCATCGGCCGCTACGGCGGGCTGACGCAGATCCCCGTGCAGAACGCGCCGCACGATTGCGTCGCGCTCGAATATGCGGGCCGCGACAAGCTCTACGTCCCGGTCGAGAACCTCGACGTGCTCAGCCGCTACGGCGCCGAGAGCGAGGGCGTCGCGCTCGACCGGCTCGGCGGCGAGGCGTGGCAGCGGCGTAAGTCGCGGATGAAGGAGCGCATTCGCGCGATCGCGGGCGAGCTCATCGCGACCGCCGCAGCGCGCGCATT
>JACMKH010000144.1 GCA_014380205.1 Sphingomonadaceae bacterium | reverse complement strand
CGGGCCTGCGCTGGGTCGGCGCGGGGCGCAGCCGCGCGCTCAGGCCGCCCGGCGGCTGAGCCACGGGCCGTAGAAATCGGCGAGCATCTGGAGCACGATCCCGGGATCGCTCTCGTGGTTGGCGCGGTTGCGGAACTCCGCCGATCCGGGCAGTCCGCGCGTATGCCAGCCGATGTGCTTGCGCGCGACGTTGACGCCAACGGTGTCGCCGTAAAGCTCGAGCATCTCGCGATATTGATCGACCAACACATAATATTGCTCATCGATTGACGGGTCGGGGCGGCGCTCGCCGCTCGCGAACCAGCGCATCACCTGACTGAGCAGCCAGGGGCGGCCGTAGGCGCCGCGCCCGATCATCACCCCGTTCGCTCCCGACAGACGCAATGCCTCCTCGGCGTCCTCGAGCGAACGGATGTCGCCGTTGACGATCACGGGAATCGACACCGCCGCCTTGACCTCGGAGACGAAGCCCCAGTCGGCGTGGCCCTTGTACATCTGGCAGCGCGTGCGGCCGTGGACGGTGATCATCTTCGCGCCCAAATCCTCGGCGATCCGCGCGAGCTCGGGCGCATTGCGGCTGTGGTCGTCCCACCCCGTGCGCATCTTGACCGTGACCGGGACCTCGACCGCCTCGACCGTCGCCGCGATCAGCGACGCGGCGAGCGGCAGGTCGCGCATCAGCGCCGATCCCGCCTCGCCGTTGACCACCTTCTTGACCGGGCAGCCCATGTTGATGTCGATGATCGCCGCGCCGCGCTCCTCGTTGAGCTTGGCGGCCTCGGCCATCTCATGCGGCGTGCAGCCCGCGAGCTGCATCGAGACGGGTTCTTCGATCGGGTCCCAGGCGCATTTCTGGAGCGACTGGCGCGTCTCGCGGATCATCGCCTGGCTCGCGATCATCTCGGTGACGTTGAGCCCCGATCCGTAGCGGCGGACGAGCCGGCGGAACGGCCGATCGGTGACACCCGTCATCGGCGCCAGGATCACCGGCGTCTCGATCCGTAGCGGACCGATGAAGATGGGAGCGAGCCGCGTCATGATACTGCCCAAGAATTGTGCAGGTCAGTAGGGGCAAAGCGGGTGGCGGGCAAGGGAGCGCTTCTATAAGCCCGCGCGGATGGCGGGCCGCCCCCACATCGTCGCGCTGATCGTCGCCGCCGGGTCGGGCACCCGCGCGGGCGAGGGCGTCCCCAAGCAATATCGCGCGCTCGACGGCCGGCCCGTGCTCGCCCATGCGATCGACCCGCTCGCGGGGCATCCAGCGATCGACGCGATCCAGGTCGTCATCGGCGCGGATCAGGAGGAGCTCTATCGCGACGCGGTGGGCGAGCGCCCTCTCCTCCCCCCCGTGACCGGCGGCTGCGAGCGTCGCGAATCGGCGCGCAACGGACTCGAGGCGATCGCCCAAGCCGGTGGCGCCGACGTCGTCGTGATACACGACGCCGCCCGCCCCTTCTGTCCCCCCGACGTGATCGACCGGCTGCTCGCCGCACTCGGCGATCATGACGGCGCGGTTCCCGCGCTTCCCGTCGCCGACACGCTCGCGCGCGCGGACGGCGGGCTCGGCGACACCGTGGCGCGCG
>JACMKH010000143.1 GCA_014380205.1 Sphingomonadaceae bacterium | reverse complement strand
TCTGGATCGAGCGCGAGCGCGCCCCCGACCGCGTCGAGGATGGTGCGCCCGCCCGCGTGGACCGCCCAGTGGCGGATTCCGGCGACGCCTTCCGGCCCCGTCACCGCCTCGCGGAATGCGGGCTCGCCGAGCGCCTCGGTGAGTCGCGCGGGCACCTCGCCCGCGAGGATCATCTCGAAGCCAGTGTCGCCGATCGACCAGCCGATCAGATCCTCCGAATCGGGCAGCGTCGCCGAGAACAGACGCTCGATCGCGATGCCGCGCGGTTCGGCGCCGACCAGCGCCGCCGCCGCGCCGTCGCCGAACAGCAGCATCGCGAGCAGCGGCTCGATCTCGACGATTGGGCGCAGATGGATCGACGAAATCTCGACCGTGACGACGAGCACACGCGCCTCGGGCTCCGAGCGGACGATGTGGTGCGCGGTGCGCAGCGCCGCGACCGCCGCGTAGCAGCCCATGAAGCCGATCAGCGTGCGCTCGACCGAGCCCGCGAGCCCGAGCCGCGCGGCGATGATCTGGTCGATCCCGGGCGCGACGAACCCCGTGCAGCTCGCGACGACGAGATGCGTGATCGTACCGGGATCGAAGGCCGGAAGCGCCGCGACCGCCGCGAGCGCGAGCTCGGGCGCGGCCTCGCCATAGACCGCCATGCGCGCCGAGGTCGGCGGACTGCCCTCGGCGTAGAACCCGCCCGGCGCGACGGGCGAGCCGCCCTCGGGGGTTGGCGGAAAGATCGACCAGCGGTGCTCTATCCCCGAGCGCTCGGCCATCCGCCGGAACAGCGCGCGCTTCCGTCCGGAAATCTGCCCCTCGGCCCAGTCGATGAAGGCGCGATGGATGTCGTGCCCGGGAACCGCCGTGCCGATCGCATGGATGTGGGACGCGGCATCGGGCACTTGGGTTCGCTTCTCTCAACGCACGCCAGGGCGGCGCGCGCGCCTTCTACACGATTCGGTGGAGCGCGAAAGTTGCGCCGCGCGACTCGCTTGGCGGCAACGTTCAGCTCCGCTGAACCAAAAGGACGCCTCAGCCGGGCGGGCGGCAGATGTCGACCCAGCGCGCGCCGACCAGCGCGGCGAGCCGATCGGGCGCGACCTCGACCGAACTGGTGAGCGAGCCCGCCGCGGGATAGACGAGGTCGAAATCGCGCAGCGAGGCGTCGCAGCAGATGTCGAGCGGGGTCGCGAGCCCGAACGGGCAGACGCCGCCGACCGGATGGCCGGTCAGCGCGAGCGTCGCCTCGGCGTCGAGCATGCGCGGCCGCGCGCCCAGCGTCGCTTTGGTCTTGGCGTTGTCGAGCCGCGCGTCGCCGCGCGCGACGACGAGCAACGCCTTGCCGTCGACGCGCACGGCGAGCGTCTTAGCTATCCGCCCCGGCTCGACGCCGAGCGCCTCGGCGGCCTCGTTCACCGTCGCGGTGCTCGTCGCGACCTCGATGATCGGCAGGTCGGGGGCATGGACCGCGAGCCAGGCGCGGGCGGAGGCGAGGCTCATTCGCCGATCAGATGCAGCGCGATCGTGCGGCGATGCGGCCGCCGGCGATGCTCGAACAGATAGATGCCCTGCCACGTCCCGAGCGCGAGCCGGCCTTGGGCGAGCGGGATCGAGAGCTGCGTCTGGGTCAGCGCGGCGCGGATGTGCGCGGGCATGTCGTCGGGCCCTTCGTCGTCGTGCGCATAGGCGGCCGAATCCTCGGGCGCGATCCGCGCGAAGAAGCGCTCGAGATCCTCGCGCGCAGCCGACGCCGCATTCTCCTGGATCAGCAGCGAGGCCGAGGTGTGGCGGCAAAACACCGTGAGCAGCCCTTCGCGCATCTCCTGTGCATGCGCCCAGCGCGCGACCTCGCCCGTGACCTCGACCAGCCCCTGCCCCGCCGCCGCGACCTCGATCTCACAGCTCGCCTGCCGCATGGCCTCGCATTCATGGGATTGGTGCGGTCGAGAAGACTCGAACTTCCACGGGCTTTCGCCCACAGCGACCTCAACGCTGCGCGTCTACCAGTTCCGCCACGACCGCACATCGAGAAGGGGCCCCGGAGCGGGGCCGCTGGCAGGCGCGAGCCCCTAGCAAAGCGGTCCAGCCAAGGCAATGGGCCGTGACGAGCCTAATAGAGGAACATCGGCATGCCCTCGATCCGGGTGAGCCGGGCGCGATAGGCTTGCGCGTCGTAGAGCCGTTCGACGTCGACCGACTTGGTCCCCTCGAGCAGCGTGTCGATCGGGACGTGGCAGTAATTGCCGTCGCGCACCGCGACCATCCGGCCATCCGCGCCGCCGCGCAGCAACTCGACCGCGAGGCCGCCGAAGGCGAAGCCGACCATCCGGTCGAGCGCGTCGGGCTCGCCCGCGCGCATCAGATAGGCGAGCTCCTGGAGGACGGTGCCGATCCCGGTTTCGTCCTCGATCGCACGCGCGATGCGCTGGCCGACGCCTAGATCGTCGCGCCCGCTCGCCGATTTGCCGATGTCCTCGTCGGCGGCCTCGCCCGCGAGCCGCGCGCCCTCCGAAACCACGCAGATCGCGTAGTTGGTCGGCGCGCCGCGGCGGTCCTCGGCGAGCAAGGGAATGAGCGCGGTGAGATCGGCGGGCGCCTCGGCGATCACGGTGCGGTCGGCCTGGGCGAGGAAGCCCGCGAGCAGCGCGGTTTCGCCCGAACGGCGGCCGAACAGCTCGATCACGGCGATCCGCTCGTGGCTCTCGGTCGTGGTGCGGAGCGCGTTGATCGCTTCGACCGAGCGGCTCACCGCGGTCGAGAAGCCGATGCAATAGTCTGTGCCGAACACGTCGTTGTCCATCGTCTTGGGCACCGAGATCACGCGGAAGCCGAGCGACGAGAGATGCGCCGAGAACCGTAGCGTCCCGTCGCCGCCGAGCGTGATCATCGCGTCGACGCCGAGCGCCTCGAGCACACGCAGCACGTGATCGGTGCGGTCGCCGACCTGCTGCGTGCGCGGATCGGTCCGCGAGGTGTGGAGTATGGTGCCGCCGGTCCGGTCGATTCCTCGCACGGCCTCGCGATCGAGCGCGTAGCTCTGCGCGGCGATGCTCCCCGGATCGGCGGGATCGATCCTAAGCAGGCCCTGCCAGCCGCGTCGGAAGCCCGTGACTTGCCAGCCGAGCTCGCGCGCCGCGAGCGTGATCGAGCGGATGCACGGATTGAGCCCGGGCACGTCGCCCCCGCCGGTCAGGATTCCGATATGCAAGCGCGTCTCTTTCCGCTGATTCCGCGTTGGTCTACGGCACGCCGCCATGCGCCTCAACCGCCAGCAGCTGATCGCCGAGGCGCGGATCATCGCGGGGCTCGCCTTCCCCGTCGTGCTGACCTCGCTCAACTGGACGCTGATGCAGATGATGGACGTCGCGTTCGTCGGCCAGGTCAGCTCGGTCGAGCTCGGCTATCTCGGCGCGGGGCGCTCGCTGACCTTCATCTCGATAGTGATGGGGATCGCCGCTATGTCGGGGGTGCTCGTTTACACCTCGCGCGCCGACGGCGCGGGCGACCTGCCCGCGACGGGCGAATTTCTCCGCTCGGGGCTCGCGCTCGGGCTGCTGATCGGGCTCATTGGCGTGACGGCGCTGTGGTTCGGCGCGCGATCGGCGCTCGCGGGGCTCGATGTCGCCCCCGCGATGGTCCCCCAGGCGACGCGCGTCGTCCAGGCGATGGCGCTCGCCTTTCCGGGCCAGCTCGTGCTCGTCGCGGCGAGCTATTTTCTCGAGGGCGTCAGCCGGCCGGGGCGCGTGATGGCGGTCAACCTCGCGACGCTCCCGCTCAACGGCGTGCTTGCCTGGGCATGGGTGGGCGGTCATCTCGGCCTGCCCGCGCTGGGCGCTGTGGGGGCCTCGCTCGCCACCGCCGTCGCCTCGACCGTCGGCGGTCTGCTCATCCTCGTGATGGCGTGGACGCTGCCGCGCGCGGCCGAACGCAACGTGCGCGATGTGTCGCGTGCGGCGCTCGTCCGCGCGATCACGGGCATCCCCGCGCTGGTCCGTTTCGGGCTCGTCCCCTGCATCGCGTCGGGGCTGGAGATCGCGGGCTTCTCGTGGCTGATCGTGCTCTCGACCCAGCTCGGCGTGGTCGCGACGGGCGCGTTCCAGATCGTCTTCGCGCTCCACAATTTCTGCTTCTCGCTCGCTCTCGGCGTGGGATCGGCGGCGGGGGTGCGCGTCGGCAACGCGGTGGGGGCGAGGACGCCCGAGCTGGCGCGCCCGCGCGCGCTGATCGCGGTGTCGATCGGCGTCGTGCTGATGGCGCTGCTCGCCGGCTCCTACGCGCTGTTCGCGCCCTTCTTCACGAGCCTGTTTTCGGACGACGCGTCGCTCGTCGCGCTCGCCATGCCGATGCTCGTCCTGCTCGCGCCGTTCATGCTGTTCGACGGCGCGCAGGTCGCCTTCATGTTCGCGCTGCGCTCGCTCGGCGATCAGGTGGTGGCGGGGGTCAACGGGATCGTCGGCTTCTTCATCGTCACCGGCGGGCTCGGCTGGCTGCTCGTCGCGCTCGGCGCAGGGCCGATGGCGCTGATCTGGGCCTCGGGGATCGGGATGCTCGTCACGGCGCTGCTCAACGGTGGCCGCTTCTGGTGGATCACGGAGTTCGAAAGGCTCAGGACGGCGGCGCCAGCTTGAGGTTCAATTCCTCCGCGCCCTGCGGGATGTCGATCTCGGCCGAGTTGAACTCGACGCTCTCGCGCGGCGGCAGCGCGCCCACCGGCGCGGGGATCGTCCAGTTGTAGACCACCGCGCCCTGCGCGTTGCGCAATTCGGCGAGCACGTCGGGGACGCCCTGCTCGCGATCGGTGAGGTTGACGATCCGCCCCGTGATCGAGAGCAGCTCGTGACCGCTCGCGAGCGTGCGCCGCTCAGGCGCGCGGACGAGCTGGACGTCGAGCGGGCTGTCGCCGAGCGACGCGGTCAGCCCGATCCGCGCGCCGAGATCGCCGCCGAACAGCGCGATCGCCGCGACCGCGCCGCCAAGCAGCAGGAACGCCGCGATCGCCGCGATCGTCCACAGCTTGGCGGGGTTGCGTCGCGGCTTGAACGGCGGCTCATGCGCGAACGGGTCGGGCTCGTCGTAGGAATGGCCGCCATAGTCGGGCTGCGGCGGAAAATCCTCGGCGGTCGGCGCGACGGGCGCAGGCTCGGGAAATTCGTGCTGGATCGGCGGTGGGGCAGGGGTCAGCGGCGCGGCCGCGCCATCGTGCGCGAGATCGAGCGGTGCGGGATCCTGGAACCAGCTGTGCTTACAGTTGGCGCAGCGGACCTGCCGCCCCTGCGGCCCAATCGCGGCGTCGGGCACGAGATAGCGCGTCGTGCAGGCGGGGCAGGAAAGGATCATGAGGAGAAGGGCAATCTATCCGAAGCCATTATCGGCGATCTAGGCCGGTCGACCATCGGCGCGCAAGCATTGCCCGACGCCAGGCTGTTAGGTGACCGGGCGCGGCCTGCGCGCTTTACGCGCGGCACGGCGCTGTGCCACATCGCGGGGCATGGCGAACATCGTCCGCTTCGAGAATGTCGGCCTGCGCTACGGCACCGGGGCCGAGACGCTGTCCGACGTCAGCTTCACCTGCCACGAGGGCGCTTTCTATTTCCTCACCGGGCCCTCGGGGGCGGGCAAGACCTCGCTGCTGAAGCTGCTCTACCTCGCCCAGCGGCCCAGCCGGGGGCTGATCCGGCTGTTCGGCGAGGATGTCGTGACCTTGCCGCGAGGCCGCCTGCCCGGCTTTCGGCGCCGGATCGGCGTCGTGTTCCAGGATTTCCGCCTCGTCCCGCACCTTTCCGCATATGACAATGTCGCGCTGCCGTTGCGTGTCGCGGGGGTCGAGGAGAGGGAGATCGCGGCGCCGGTCGACGAGATGCTCGCCTGGGTCGGCCTCACCGACCGCGCGAGCGCGCGTCCCGCGACGCTCTCGGGCGGCGAGCAGCAGCGCGTCGCGATCGCGCGCGCGGTGATCGGCCGCCCCGAAATCCTCGTCGCCGCCGAGCCCACGGGCAACGTCGATCCCGCTGAAGGTGAGCCGACTGCTCACGCAGGTCGGGCTCGCGTCAAAGTCCACTGCCCTGCCGCGCGAGTTGTCGGGCGGCGAGCAGCAGCGCGTCGCGATCGCGCGCGCTCTGGTGAACGACCCGTTCGTGCTGGTGGCGGACGAGCCGACGGGCAACCTGGACGACCGTGCCACGCGCGGCGTCTTCCAGCTCCTGCGCGAGATCAACGCCGCGGGCACCGCG
>JACMKH010000142.1 GCA_014380205.1 Sphingomonadaceae bacterium | reverse complement strand
CCGAGCTGACCCCGGTGTTCTCCGCCGCCGCGCCGCTCGGCGATGGCTCGACCTTGTTCGTCACCGACAATGATCGCGACTTCACCCGCACCGTGCGCAAGCAGCGCCGCTCGCTCGGGCTGGCGCTGGGGATGGTGGCGATCCTGTCGATATTCCTGTCGCTGTTCCTGGCGCGGACCATCGTCCGCCCGCTGCGCCGGATCGCGATTGCCGCGCATCGTGTCCGGCTTGGCAGAGCGCGCGAGGTGCGCGTTCCCCGCCTCCCCTCGCGGCGCGACGAGATCGGCACGCTCGCGCGCGCGGTGTCGGACATGAGCCAGGCGCTGCGCCAGCGGATCGACGCGGGCGAGGCGTTCGCGGCCGACGTCGCGCACGAGCTCAAGAACCCGCTCGCCTCGCTCCATTCGGCAGTCGACAGCCTCAAGCGCGTCGACGACCCCGCGCTGCAGCGCCAATTGCTCGACGTCGTCCAGCAGGACGCGCGGCGGCTCGACCTGCTGATCACCGAAATCTCGGAAGCCTCGCGCGTCGACGCCGAGCTTTCGCGGATGAGCTTCGAGCCGATCGACATGGGCGAGCTGATCGGATCGATCGTCGCCGCGCGCGACGCGCGCAACCGCGACGGATCGGTGTGCATCGCCTTCGCGCGCCCCCGGAGCGGCAGCGCGATCGTGCTCGGCGACGATTTCCGGCTCGCGCGCGTGATCGAGAACATGCTCGACAACGCGGTCTCTTTCTCGCGCCAGGGTGGGCTGGTGCGCGTCGACGCGACCTCGGACGGCGAGCATGTTATCGTGCGGATCGACGACGAGGGGCCCGGCGTTCCGCCCGAGCAGCGCGAGGAGATCTTCCACCGCTTCCACAGCGTGCGCCCCGGCGGCGAAGGCTTCGGCCAGCATTCGGGGCTCGGGCTCGCTATCGCCAAGGCGATCGTCGAGGGGCATGATGGCGCGATCCGCGTCGAGGACCGCGACGATTCGCTGTTCGGCGCGCGCTTTGTGATCACCCTGCCGATGGCGCCGCAATGACCGATTCCCAGCCCCGCCACCGCACCTTGCTCGTCACGGGCATGTCGGGCGCGGGCAAGTCGACCGCGCTCCGCACGTTCGAGGACATGGGCTGGGAGACCGTCGACAATCTCCCGCTGAGCCTGTTCGAGCGGCTGTTCGAGGCCCCCGCGCCGGGCAGGGGCGAGCGCTCGCTCGCGATCGGGATCGACAGCCGCACGCGCGGGTTCAGCGCGCGCGCGATCGTCGAGCGGATCAAGCGGCTCAACGAGACGCAGGGCCTTCACATCGAGACGCTGTTCCTCGATTGCGGCGACGCCGAGCTCGAGCGGCGCTTCTCGGAGACGCGGCGGCGTCACCCGCTCGCGCTCGACCGACCCGCCGCGCAGGGCATCCACCGCGAGCGCGAGATGCTGGTTCCGCTCAGGCGCTGGGCCGATCACCTGATCGACACCACCGACAGCGGGCCCGGCGCGCTCCAGCACGAACTGCGCGTGCGCTTCGCGGGCGGTGCCGCCGACCTCACGACGATCTTGCTGATGTCGTTCGGCTATGCGCGGGGAATGCCGCGCAACGCCGATCTGGTGTTCGACATGCGCTTCCTGAGGAATCCGCACTGGCACGAGGCGCTCAAGCCGCTCACGGGGATGGACGCCCCGGTGGGCGCTTATATCGCCGAGGATCCCGCCTATGCCGAGGCGCTCGAGCGGATCGAGGGGCTGATCGCGCTGTTGCTCCCGCGCTATCAGGCCGAGGGCAAATCCTATGTCACGGTCGCGTTCGGCTGCACCGGCGGGCGGCACCGCTCGGTCCATGTCGCCGAAAGGGTCGCGGCACGGTTGCGCGCCGAGGGATTTTCCCCCACGGTCGCGCACCGCGATCTGGCCAGCCCCCCACGCGACGCCGTGGAGGGCGCGCCGATGACCCACGAACAAGTGCGCAGGTGACTGAATGATCGGGTTGGTGCTGGTGACGCATGGCCGGCTGGCCGAGGAGTTCGTGACCGCGATGGAGCATGTCGTCGGCCCGCAGCCGCGGATCGGCACGGTGTGCATCGGGCCCGAGGACGACATGGAGGCGCGCCGCGCCGAGATCGCCGGGCTGGTCGCCGAGGTCGACGGCGAGAACGGCGTGATCATCCTCACCGACCTGTTCGGCGGAACGCCCTCGAACCTCTCGATCTCGCTGATGGAGCCCGATCATATCGAGGTGATCGCGGGGGTGAACCTGCCGATGCTGATCCGGCTGGCGAGCGCGCGCAAGTCGATGAGCGTGCGCGAGGCTGTCGCCGCGGCGGGCGAGGCGGGGCGCAAATATATCTCGGTCGCCTCGGAGATCCTGGGCCAGGCTGCGTGAGCAGGGCGGAACGGACCGTCACCATCGTCAACCAGCGTGGGCTCCACGCGCGCGCATCCAGCCGGTTCGTGACGATGGTCGCCGAGCTCGGCATCGACGTCGAGGTGACGCGCGAGGGGCGCGAGGTCGACGGCTCGTCGATCCTCGACCTGATGATGCTCGGCGCGGCCAAGGGCGACGCGATCACGATCAGCGCGAAGGGCGAGGGCGCGGTCGAGGCGGTCGAGCGGCTCGTGGCGCTGGTCGAGGCCCGGTTCGGAGAGGACTGACCCCCTGCCCCGAGCGATCACCGCCTTTTCGAACCCGCTGATCAAGCGCGTCCGGCTGCTGCGCGACAAGAAGCACCGGCGGCGCGAAGGGCGATTCCTCGCCGAGGGGCTGCGCATCCTGACCGAGGCCGAGGAGGCCGGCGTGCTGCCCGAGCACATCTTCTACTGTGGCGAGGCGGGCGCGCAGGCGCGGATCGCGCGGCTGATCGAGGCGACCGAGGCGGCGGGCGGCGAGGCGATCGAGACGACCCCCGCGATCCTCGCCAAGCTCTCTGGCAAGGACAATCCGCAGACCGTGATCGGCGTCTATCGCGAGCGCGGCGCCGAAGGCGAAGCGATCGAGCGGGAGAGCGCGCCCATCTGGATCGTCGCCCAGGCGCTGCGCGATCCGGGCAATCTCGGAACGATGCTGCGGACGGGGGACGCGGTGGGAGCGGGCGGGCTGATCCTCGTCGACGACTGCGTCGACCCTTGGTCAGTCGAGGCGGTGCGCGCGTCGATGGGGGCGCTGTTCACGCAGAAGATCGCGCACATGCGCTGGGACGCGTTCATCGCATGGCTGCGCGCGGGGCCGGGGCAGCTCGTCGGGACCAGCCTCAACGCGAACCTCGACTATCAGACGGCGCGCTACGAGACGCCGACCTTCCTGCTCATCGGCAACGAAGCCAAGGGGTTGCCGGCCGAATATGAGAAGGAATGCGATCTTCTCGTCAAGATTCCGATGCTCGGCAAGGCCGACAGCCTCAACGCGGCGGTCGCGGCGGCAGTGATGGCCTATGAGGTCCTCAACCAGAGACGCGCGCAATGAGCCGCGTGCGGCGGCGTATCGTGCTCTACGCGCCGGGGTGCGACCCGCGCCGGCCGACTTTCTATCACGCGATGTACCGCGACGAGGCGGCGAAGCAGGCGGCGGTGTCGGGACACGCGATCGAGGTCGGCTCGATCGAGCGCACCTCGCCGCATGTCGCCGAATGGCGGGTAAGCGCGACGATCGAGGGCGAAACGGTCGAGACGCGCTACCGGCTGCTGTGGTGGGACGACATCGTCCGCGCCAACTGGCCGCGCACGCCGCTTTCGCTCGTCCGCGCGATCATCGGCGGATCGGGGCATGCGTTGTTCGGGGGGGTGCTGCGCAAGACCTATCACTGGTCGTGGCCCGCCGCGGTGGGCTGCTCGATGCCCTATTTCGTTCTGTGCGGGCTGTTGCTGCTGTGCGCGCTGCTGCCGATCGCGGGCTGGGGGCTGGGCGGCTGGATCGGGTTTGGCGCGGGGCTCGTCGCGGCGATCGGGGCGCTGTGGATCGCGTGGCGGCTCGACAAGGCGTTCAGCCTCTCGTGGCTGGGGCGGATCATCGACATTTTGGCGATGGATTCGCAAGGACGGCTCCCCGCGCTCGAGGCGCGGCGCGAGGAATTCGCCGGGCTCGTCGCCGAGGCGCTCGCCGATCCCTCATGCGACGAGGTGCTCGTCGCGGGGCACAGCGTCGGATCGACGATCGCTGTGGCGATCGTCGCGCGCAGCCTCGCCGCCGCGGCGTGCTCGCCGGCGCGGCTGTCGCTGCTCACGCTCGGCCAGACCAATTGCTGGCTCGCCTTCTTTCCGGGAGCCGAGCGGTTTCGCGGCGAGATCGCGGCGGTGGCGACCAGCGACGACATCGACTGGGTCGATTTCTCGGCCCCGCCCGACGGCGCGTGCTTCGCGCTGGTCGATCCTTACACCGCGCTCGGCGACCGGCGGATCGACCGGGCCAACCCCAAGCTCCTCAATGCGAAATTCCACGAGACGATGGCGCCCCAGCTTTACGACAAGAAGGCGCGCGACTGGACCGCGCTCCACTTCCAGTACATGCGCGCGAGCGTCGCGCCAGCCGATTACGACTATTTCGCGATCACCGCAGGGCCGAGCACGCTCGCCGACCGCTACCGCGAGCGCCGCTCGGTGCGCGACTTCACGCGGCTGAGGAGCAGGGCGATGAAGCATGTGCGGTGATTTCAGGTGACCGTCTCCCGCCGTCTGGTCTGCTACGTCCCCGGCTACGACCCGCGGCGGTGCAAGATCTATTTCTTCAAGTATCGCGATGAGGCGGCCAAGCAGGCGGCCGTCTCGGGGCATCGCATCGAGGTCGGGCCGATCGAGCGGCCGGGACCGCATATGCTCGAATGGCGGGTCGACGCGACGATCGAGGGCGCGCGCGTCGAGACGCGCTACCGCCTCTTGTGCTGGGACGACATCGTGCGCGCGACCGGGGCGCGCACGCCGGGCCGGCTGATCTGGACCAGCCTCGCCGGATCGCTCGAGGCGCTGTTCGCGGGCGTGCTGCGGACGACCTGGCGATGGTCGTGGCACGCCGCGATCACCTGCGCGATGCCCTTCTTTCTGGTGATCGGCGCGCTCGTTCTGTGCGCGGCGCTGCCGATCGCGGGCTGGGCGCTAGGCTCGCTCGCGGGGCGCGCGGGGGCGTGGATCGGGCTCGGGGGGCTGGTTTG
>JACMKH010000141.1 GCA_014380205.1 Sphingomonadaceae bacterium | reverse complement strand
CTGGCGGCGATCGGGCGCGAAGTGCCACCGCTGGGCGAGCGGCTGGCCTTGATGGCCGACAATGCCCCGGTCGATGCGATTGCTTCGGTGCCCTATGGCTGGCGCACAGCGGCAACGCAGCCGGGCGTGTTCCGGCTCGGCGACCAGGCCGGCGTGATCGATTCGCTAGCGGGCGAAGGCGTCGGTCTCGCGCTCGCGAGCGGCACAAGCGCGGCGCGCCATTTCCTCCAAGGCGGAGCTGATGCGGCGCAGGTCTACCAGGCGCGCTTCGCCGGCCACGCGCGCCGCCCGATCGCTATCGCGCAACTGGTAAAAGCCGTCGCCGAACGTCCCGCGCTAGCCGGCGTCGCGGCCGGAATCGCGCGCCGGTCACCGTGGTTGATAGACCGGCTCGCGCGGCTCACGAGGATAGACGATTCCGATCATTGAACCGCCTTCGCCGCGCCATCATATCGCGGCGATGGAAACACTCGACCTTTCCGACGCCGAATGGCGCGATCGGCTTTCGCCCGAGCAATATCATGTGCTGCGCGAGGCGGGGACCGAGCCGGCGTTCACCGGACGCTACTGGAACAGCCACGAGGCGGGCGAATATCGCTGCGCGGGGTGCGGCGCGGCGCTGTTCGACAGCGCCACCAAATATGACTCGGGATCGGGCTGGCCGAGCTTCTTCGCGCCGGTCTCCGAGGATGTCGTGGCCGAGCACGGCGACACGACGCTTGGCATGACGCGCACCGAGGCGCGCTGCGCGCGTTGCGCCGGGCACCTTGGCCATGTCTTCCCCGATGGGCCCCCGCCGACGGGCCTGCGCTACTGCATGAACAGCGCGAGCCTCGACTTCCACGCGCGCGCAAATTAGCTGGCCTCGCGGATTCACCTCGCATACATGCGGGCCCACGCATGCACGGCACGTCGCCCGACCCACGCCAGAGGATGCCCGCCTCGCCTGAGCAGCCCGCCCCGGGACGCGCGAAGCGCATATTCGTCCGGATCCTGAAATGGGGGCTTTACGGCGGGCTGCTCGCGCTCGTCGCGCTGGTCGTCGCGGTCGGCATCGCGATGTCCTCGCTCCCCGATTTCGAGACGCTGCAGTCGCAGCCCGCGGGCCAGACGGTGCGCGTGCGCGCGGCCGACGGCACGGTAATGGTCGAGCTCGGCCCGAGCTACGGCCAGTGGCTCTCCTACGACGAAATCCCCGATGTGATGCGCGAGGCGATGGTCGCGGTCGAGGACCGGCGCTTCGAAAGCCATATCGGGGTCGATCCGATCGGCATCGCGCGCTCGGTCCAGGTGCGCTGGCAGCGCGGCAGCTGGGTCCAGGGCGGATCGACGATCACCCAGCAGCTCGCGCGCAACATCTTCCTCACCAACACACGCACTTTCGGGCGCAAGGGCCGCGAGATGATCCTCGCGCTCGCGATGGAGCGGCGCTTCTCTAAGGAGCAGATCCTCGAGCTTTATCTCAATCGCGTCTATTTCGGTGGCGGCGCCTATGGCATCGATGCGGCGTCAAGACGCTTCTTCGGCCATTCGGCGCGCGAGCTGACCCTGGCCGAGGCCGCGATCATCGCGGGGCTGGTCAAGGCGCCCTCGCGCTATTCGCCGACTGCCGACGCCGAGGCCGCGATCGGGCGCGCCGCCGTGGTGCTCGACGTGATGGTCGAGACGGACGCGATCACGCGCGCCGAGGCCAGAGCCGCCGAGCCCACCGAGGTCACGCTCGCGCCGCAGCCGCGGCAGAATAGCGTGCGCTATTTCACCGACTGGGCGCTGCCCCAGCTCGACACGCTGATCGACGAGACGCGCCAGCCGCTCGACGT
>JACMKH010000140.1 GCA_014380205.1 Sphingomonadaceae bacterium | reverse complement strand
GCAGGCGTCGCCACGATCCGCCTCGCCACCCCCACCACCGACGCCGCGCGGCTCCCCGCCGTGCTCGCCGGCGCCTCGGGCTTCCTCTATTATGTCTCGGTCGCGGGCATCACCGGTAAGCAGCAGGCCGCGACCGAATCGATCGAAGCGGCGGTCGCGCGGCTCAAGGCGGCGACCGATCTGCCCGTCGCGGTGGGCTTCGGCATTCGCGCGCCCGAGCAAGCAGCGGCGATCGCGCGCGTCGCCGACGGCGTCGTCGTCGGCTCGGCGATCGTCGAGATCGTCGCGCAGCACGGCAAGGATGCGCCCAGCCCCGTGCGCGACTATATCGCCTCGCTCAGGCAGGCGATCGATTCGGCGCGGAAGGAAGCTCGATGAACTGGTTCACCCAGGTCCGCAAACGCATCCCGTTCATCTCCAAGCGCTCGAGCGACGACACGCTCTGGCACAAGTGCCGCGATTGTGAGCAGATGATCTACACCAAGGAATATGAGGAGAACCTCTCGGTCTGCCCCGAGTGCGGCCACCACGGCCGGATCGGGCCCGCCGAGCGATTCGCGCAGCTGTTCGACGAGAGCTGGACGATGCTGCCCTCGCCCGCGGTCCGCGAGGACCCGCTCAAGTTCCGTGACGAGAAACGCTACACCGATCGGCTCAGGGTCGCGCGCAACGAGACCGGCGAGGCCGACGCCCTGGTCAACGCCAGGGGCGAGATCGAGGGGCAACCGGTGGTGATCGCGGTCCAGGATTTCGCCTTCATGGGCGGATCGATGGGCGTGGGCGTCGGCGAGGCGTTCGTCGCGGGGGCGCGCGCCGCGATCGCCGCGCGCTGCCCCTATGTGATCTTCACCGCATCGGGCGGCGCGCGGATGCAGGAGGGCATCCTCTCGCTGATGCAGATGCCCAAGATGACCGTCGCGGTGCAGGAGCTCAAGGAGGCCGGGCTGCCCTATATCGTCGTGCTCACCGATCCGACCTCGGGCGGGGTGATGGCGAGCTACGCAATGCTCGGCGACGTCCAGATCGCCGAGCCCAAGGCGCTGCTCGCGTTCACCGGCCGCCGCGTGATCGAGAACACCATCCGCGAGCAGCTCCCCGAAGGCTTCCAGCGCGCGGAGTATCTGCTTGAGCATGGCACGATCGACATGATCGTAGAGCGCAAGGAGCTGCGCGCGATGCTGGCGCGGCTGATCGGATTTCTCGCGCCGCAAAGGGAGGCGGCGTGAACGGGAGGGCCTAGGTGGACCACGCCCGCTCGTCCCATCCCGCCGTCCAGCGCCAGCTCGACCGCCTCGCCGCGCTCTCCCCCGGGCGCGACATCCTCGGCCTCGAACGCATCACCGCGCTCCTCGCGCGTCTGGGCGACCCGCAACGCGCCCTCCCGCCCGTGCTCCACGTCGCGGGGACCAACGGCAAGGGATCGGTCTGTGCCTATCTGCGCGCCGCGATCGAGGCGGCGGGACTGACGTGCCACGTCTACACCAGCCCCCATCTCGTCCGCTTCAACGAGCGCATCCGCATCGCGGGCCGGCTGATCGAGGACGACGCGCTCGCCGCGCTTGTCGCCGAGACGCTCGACGCCGCCGAGGGCATCGGCGCGAGCTTCTTCGAGATCACCACCGCCGCGATGTTCCTCGCCTTTTCGCGCGCGCCCGCCGACGCCTGCGTGATCGAGGTCGGCCTCGGCGGCCGGCTCGACGCGACCAATGTCATCGAGCGCCCGCTGGTCTGCGGCATCGCCGCGCTCGGCGTCGACCATCAAGCGTTTCTCGGCGACGAGGCCGAGACCATCGCGGCCGAGAAGGCGGGTATCGCGCGGCCCGGCGCGCCTCTCGTCACGCTGCGCTACGCCGATCCGATCGCGCGCAGCATCGACGCGGTGGCGGCCGCCACTGGCGCAAAATGGCTCCCGCGCGGTGGCGAATGGGACGCGACCGTCGAGGGCAGTGGACTCGCATACCGCGATGCGAAAGGCGAGCTTGCCCTCCCCCTCCCGCGCATGGCGGGCCCGCACCAGCCCGACAACGCCGCGATCGCCGTCGCGATGCTGCGCCACCAGAACGCGCTCATCATCCCCGCTGCCGCGCTTGCCCAGGCGATGGATCGCGCCGAATGGCCCGCGCGGCTGCAACGCCTCGGCAACGGTGCGCTCACCCGCCTGCTCCCCCCCGGCGTTCCCCTCTGGCTCGACGGCGCCCACAACCCCAACGCCGCCGCCGCCGTCGCCGAGCACTTCAAAGGCGCGCGAGACCTCCGCCTCATCCTCGGCCTGCTCGCCAACAAGGACCCCGAGGGCGTGCTCGCGCCGTTCGCGGGAATCGCCCAATCGGCCTGCTTCGTACCTGTGGCGGGTCACGACAGCCACTCCCCAGAAGCGCTCGTTCAAGCCGCCGAGCACCTTGGCATTCGCGCGCGCGCGGCCCCCGACCTGCCCGAAGCGCTGGCCACCATCGAAACCCTGTCGCCCAGGACAACGGTCGCGATCATCGGCTCGCTTTATCTGGCCGGAGAAGCGCTCGCGCTCAACGGAGAAACGCCCGGCTAACCCCGCACCCGTCAAGCCCGTATCCTCAGCCCCCTGCCGCCCGCAATTCCGCCATCTTCTCCATCGCCCAGCTGTACATGTCGGCCTCGGCCGCGCGTTGCTGACGACTGAGCCGCTTCATTCGCGTCTCGACCTCCTCGAGGACCCGCCGGGCCTCCCCGGTGCGGCCCTTCGCGAGCAGCAACGCCGCATAGCGGCATCGCGCCTCCTCGCCAGGCAAGCGAGTGACAATGTCCGCATAGAGCGCCATCGCCTCTTCAGCGCGCCCAAGCGCCTCGAGGATGCGCGCACGGAGCATCCCGCGCCGATCACGCTCGCCCTGTGTGCTCGCCTCCTCGACCGCTTCGATCGTCGCCAGCGCCTCCTCGCTCGCGCCCGTCTCGAACAGCGCGCGCGCCAGCTTCAGGCGCAGCGGCGCATCGGGCTCGCCGCGCCCGGCGATCTCCCGATAGAGCGGAAGCGCTTCCCCGTACCTTGCCAACCCAACATAGGCGTCCGCCAACCGCGTGCGATTGGCGATGGTGTCGGCGAGCGCGAGCTGATCGCGCGCCGCCCGCAGCTCGCGCTCAGGGTCGAGCGTCTGGATAGCCTTGGCGCGCGCGGCGCGGACGTGTCGATTGCCCGACAGGCCCGGCAGAATCTCGACGATGAAATAGGCCGCCGCGCTCGCCACGGGCAGGAAGATCAGCGCCATGATCCACAGCTGATTGCGTCCGTTGCGGATGACATGGACGATGCACAAGATCTGGATGAGCAGGATGATGGCGTAGAACACCATCGCGGCTAGGCTTTCGCGGGAGCGGGCTGAACGCCGGGCGGTGGTTCGATATCGTCCTCGGTCCCCGGCTGCCTCACGCTCTCGACGACGAAACCCTTGCTCCACAGAATCCAGAGCAGCACCATCCCCGGTATCGCGATGACCACGGTGAGCAGCCAGAAGGTGACCCAGCCGACACCCTCGGCAAGATAGCCCGAAGGCGTCGACAGCCACGTCCGCCCGACCGCCGCGAACGAGGAGAGCAACGCGAATTGCGTCGCGGTGTAGGCGAGGCTCGAGAGGCCCGAGAGATAGGTGACGAACACCGTCAGCCCGATCCCGCTCGTGAAATTCTCCACTCCGACCGCAATCCCAAGCATCACGGTCGAGTCGCCCGTCGCGGCGAGGATCGCGAACAGAAAGTTGGAGACCATCATCAGCATGCCCGAGATGAACAGCGCGCGCCCCATGCCGAGCCAAGCGATAAACGGCGCGCCGAACGCCGAGCCGAGGATCAGCGCGGCGAAGCCGACGAACTTGTTCACCGCGATATATTCTGTGTCCGAGAAGCCGAGCTCGACGATCATCGGGTTGAGCATGATCTGCCCCATCGCGTCGCCGATCTTGTAAATCAGCACGAACGCGAGGATCAGGAAAGCGCCGTGGCGCGTGAGGAACTCGCGGAAGGGATTGATCACCGTCTCCTTGAGCCATCCGCCGATCGACTGGCCCATGGCTCGCGCCTGACGCTCGACATAGCGGCCCGGCCCCGCGAACAGCGCGCCGATCGTGGCGGGGAGCACGCAGAAGGCGGTGAGGCCGTAGGCGGCGGCCCAGCCGAGCCCGGCGCCCTCGACCGAGGCGAGATAGACCGTTCCCGCGCCCGCGAGCAAATTGCCGGTGCGGTAGCCGAACTGGTTCATCGCCGTGCCGTGGGGAAGCTCCTCCTCGGACAGGATTTCGATGCGATAGGCATCGATGACGATGTCCTGCGTCGCCGAGAGGAAGGCGACGACGATCGCCCAGAGCGCGAACCAGCCGAGGTTGTTCGCCGGATCGCTCGCGCCGAGCTGCCAGAGCGCGGCGAACAGCAGCGCCTGGACGAAGAACAGCCACGCGCGCCGCTGGCCGAACAAGCGCGTGAGGATCGGCAGCGGCAGCTTGTCGACCAGCGGCGCCCAGAGGAACTTGAGCGTGTAGGGGGTGGTCAGCCCGATCGCGAAGCCGATCGTCGACTTGTCGATGCCGACGCGCGACAGCCAGAAAGTCATCGTCGCGAGCAGCAAGGTAAGGGGGAATCCGCTCGAGATTCCGAGCAGGAATGCCGTGAACGGCATCGGACGCAGATAGGGCCGGAAGCTCGGCACCGCGAAGCCAGCCATAACGACCGACCCGACGATCGCCGCAAAAACCACCGCCTGGAACATGCCGGCCCTCCCCGCTCGATTTTGTGCGGAACCTAGCGGCAAAATCGGTTAGGCACAGCCCCGCGATGAACGACTTGTCCCCAACCCGCGGCCAGCTCGCCTTGGCTCAGGCGATCGCCGACGGCGGCAATCGCGAGGGCGAGGCGATCGCGCAGGTCGAGGCGTGGCGCTACACCGATCCGTCGTGGTTCGCGCGCGAGAAGGCCGCGCTGTTCGATCGGCTGCCGCAGGTGATCGCGCCCTCGGCGCTGCTGCCCGAGCCCGGCATGGCCGTCCCCCACGACGGCTTCGGCAAGCCGCTGCTGATCACGCGCGACCGCGAAGGCGCGGCCCATGTCTTCATGAACGTCTGCCGCCATCGCGGCACGCGGCTGGTCGAGGGCGGCGAGCCCGTTTGTGCGAGGCTGCTGGTCTGCCCCTATCACGCGTGGAGCTACGCGCTCGACGGAAGCCTCAAGGCGGTGCCGCGCCCCGAGACGTTCCCCGGCCTCGACAAGGCGGCGCATGGCCTCGTCGAGCTGCCGTCCTGGGAGGCGGGCGGCCTGATCTGGTTCGCCTTCGACGAAAACGCCGAATTCTCCGAGGCCACGCGACTCGGCGAGGATTTCGACGCGTTCGGCCTCGGCCGCGATCACCTGTTCCGCCGCCGCGTCCATGAGGTGCCCGCCAACTGGAAGCTGGTGATGGACGCCTTCCTCGAAAGCTACCACGTCCACCGGCTCCATGCGGGGACCATCGGCCCGTTCTTCAGGGACGGGATCACCACCGGCGACAGCATCGGCCCGCACCGTCGCTCGGCGGTCGGCCGCGCGGCCGAGCTCGCGAGCCTCGACCTCTCCGACTGGGCGGCGCTCCGCAGCTGCGTCACCTTCGCCTATCAGCTGTTCCCGGCGACCGTGCTGATCGTCAGCCCCGACTACGTCAACCTGATGACCTTGATGCCCCAGGCCGCCGATCGCCTGCTCGTGGAGGATTTCATGCTCATCCCCGAGCCGCCCGCCGACGACAAGGCGCGCGACCATTGGGAGCGCAGCTGGGCGATGCTCGACGGCGCGGTTTTCGCGGGCGAGGATTTCCGCGCGGCGGCGCTGGGGCAGCAGGGCCTCGCCTCGGGCGCGATCGAGCAGATCACGCTGGGGACGCTCGAGGCGGGCATCCGGCATTTCCATGACGCGGTCGAGGCGGCGGTGCGCGCGTCGAACTAGCCGGAATGACAGCCAAGCCCGCCCCCGAATTCCAGCGCATTGCCAAGCTCCTCGCGCGCGCGGGAATCGCGTCGCGCCGCGAGATCGAGCGGATGATCGGCGAGGGGCGGATCGCGCTGAACGGCGCGGTGCTCGACACCCCCGCGACGCTGCTCGCCTCGCTGAACGGCGTGACCGTCGATGGCCAGCCGGTAAGGCAGCCCGCGCCCACGCGGCTGTTCTGCTTCCACAAGCCCGCCGGTCTGCTCACCACCGAGCGCGATCCCCAGGGCCGCCCGACGATCTACGACAAGCTGCCCAAGGAGCTCCCGCGCGTCATGCCCGTCGGCCGCCTCGACATGAACACCGAGGGCCTCCTCCTGCTTACCACCGACGGCGAGCTCAAGCGCCAGCTCGAGTTGCCCGCGACCGGGGTCGAGCGCTGTTATCGCGCGCGCGCCTATGGCGAGGTCAGCCAGGCGCGGCTCGAATCGCTGATCGAGGGCATCACGATCGAAGGCGTCCGCTACGGCCCGATCGACGCCAACCTCGAACGCCGCACGGGCCGCAACCAGTGGATCGAGCTCAAGCTCCGCGAAGGCAAGAACCGCGAGGTGCGCCGCGTGCTCGAGCATCTGGGTTTGAAGGTCAGCCGGCTGATCCGAACGGCCTACGGGCCTTTCGCGCTGGCCGATCTGCCTGCGGGGCGGGTCGAAGAAGTGAAGCGGCATGAGTTGGTGGCGTTTACGAAGGGACTTGAAAATCCTCCCCGTGAGCCCTTTCAAGGTCGCTATGAGGGGGACCAGACAAAGGCTGGTGGAGGGGGCCCTCGGCTGGATGCAGCGCGTGAGGCGGGCCCCCTCCACCACCGCCTGCGGCGGCGGTCCCCCTCCCCCTTCCGCGGAGGATCTGGTTGAGAATCATCGCCGGCCAATGGCGCGCCCGCCCACTCCTCGCGCCTCCCGGCGAAACCACCCGCCCCACCTCCGACCGCGCGCGCGAGGCGCTCTTCTCGATGCTCGCCAGCCGCGTCGGCTCGTTCGAAGGCCTCGCCGTCGCCGATCTCTTCGCGGGCTCGGGCGCGCTCGGCCTCGAGGCGCTTTCGCGCGGCGCAGGGCGTTGCCTATTCGTTGAGAATGACTCGGCCGCGATAGCTTCGCTGCGCAGCAATATTGCAGCATATTGCGCGGTAAATGCCGAAATTCGGGCGACGTCTGTTCTCGCGCTGGGGCCCGCCGCTACGCCCTTCGACTTGCTCCTGCTTGACCCGCCCTACGGCGCGGGCCTCGCCACTCCCGCGCTCGCGCATCTCGCGCAACAAGGCTGGATTGCCCCCACCGCCTGGATCAGCGTCGAGACCGCGCGCGGCGAGCCGCTCGACGCGCAGGGACTTGCGGTCGACACCATCCGAACCTTCGGCAAGGCGCAGATCACGCTGCTGCGCGCCTGACCCCCGCTATTCGACGAGAATCTCGCCGCTCATCCCGAAGGTGGTGTGCATGAAGTGCGAGCAGTGGACCTCGTAACGCCCCGGCGCGTCGATTCTCAGCCGCACATCGCCGCTCGCGCCGCCGCCGAGCTCGATCACGCCTTCGTCGACCCGCGCCCGGTCCTCCGCCGCGACCGTCGCTGCGGCGAAGAATTCGCGCGCGACGAAATTATGCCCGCCGTCCGCCGCGTTGACGAAATGCAGCCGATAGGGCTGGCCGCGCCGGAGCCGGATCGTCTCGGGCGCATAGGCGAAGTTGGACAGGGTGACCGTGACCTGCTGGGCGCGCGACCAGTCCGCGGGCTGGGCGGCGGCGGGCGCGGCAGCGAGCAGCAGCGCGGCGGTGAACAGGGCGCGGTTCATGGCTGAGGCCTCCACCGATATCCCCCCACCACCCTTTAGCACGGCGCCTCCTGCGCCGAAAGTGAAACTCCGCACAACCCTTCATTCGTTCGTTCCGATGCTCTACATCGGGGTTGTGCCCGCCAACACGCATGCACCTCAGCGCGCGCTTGAGGACCGTTACGGACGCCGGATCAGCTATTTGCGGATCTCGGTCACCGATCGTTGCGACCTGCGCTGCCGCTATTGCATGGCCGAGGAGATGGCGTTCCTGCCCCGCGCCGAAATATTGAGCCTCGAGGAGATCGCCGAGATCGCCGCCGCGTTCATCGCGCGCGGCGTGCGCAAGATTCGGCTAACCGGGGGCGAGCCGCTGATGCGGCGCGGCGCGATCGGGCTCGCACGGGACCTCGGGCGGCATCTAGCGACCGGCGCGCTTGACGAGCTGACGCTGACCACCAACGGCACGCGCCTCGCCGAAGAGGCCGAGGCTTTGCGCGAGGCGGGCCTGCGCCGGATTAACGTCAGCCTCGACACACGCGAGCCCGCGCTGTTCCGCTACATCACGCGCTGGGGCGACCTTTCGAAGACGCTCGCGGGCATCGAGGCGGCGCGGGCTGCGAGCCTCGCAGTCAAGATCAACATGGTCGCGCTCAAGGGGCTCAACCAGGATGAGATCGAGCCGATGATGCGCTGGTGCGCCGAACAAGGTCACGACCTCACGCTGATCGAGACGATGCCGCTAGGCGAGATCGACGACGACCGCGCCGACCGCTACCTGCCGCTCGACGCGGTCCAGCGCGACTTCGAATCGCGCTTCACGCTTACCCCGCTCGCCGAGCGGAGCGGCGGCCCCGCGCGCTACTGGCGCGTCGAGGAGCTTGGTCTCAGGCTTGGCCTGATCACCCCGCTTACCAACAATTTCTGCGCGGACTGCAATCGCGTGCGGATCACCGCCTCGGGCCTGATCTACATGTGCCTCGGCGACGAGGCGCATCTCGATCTCAAGGCGGCGCTGCGCTCGGGCGGCCGCCGCGCGCTCGACGCCGCGCTCGACCGCGCGATGATCCTTAAGCCCGAGCGCCACCATTTCGCGATTCGCGAACGCGATGCCTCGCCCGCCGTCGCCCGCCACATGAGCGTCACCGGCGGATGAAGGTCAGCGGCCGCTGCGCGCTGGTCGCCTCGCCCACCCAACAGGCGCAGGAAGGCGCGCGCGCGCTGGCCGAGGCGTACGCGTTCGTCCCCCTCGACGAAGCCGAGCGCGTCATCGCGCTCGGCGGCGACGGCTTCATGCTCCAGACGCTCCACATGATGCTCGCGCGCCCGCGCATCCTCCCCGTGTTCGGCATGAACCGCGGCACGCTCGGCTTTCTAATGAACGAATGGCGCGACGACGGGCTCGAGGAGCGGCTCGACCGCGCGCGCAGCTTCGATGTCACGCCGCTGCGCATGGACGCGGTCACGGTCGGCGGCGAGCGCGTGTCGAGCCCCGCGATCAACGAGGTCTCGCTGCTCCGCGAGACGCGTCAGACCGCCAAGCTCGAGGTCTCGGCGGGCGGCAATGTCGTGATCCCCGAGCTGATCTGCGACGGCGTGCTCGTCGCGACACCGGCGGGATCGACCGCCTACAATCTCTCGGCGCGCGGCCCGATCCTGCCGCTAGGCTCAAATATGCTCGCGCTCACGCCGATCAGCCCTTTCCGTCCGCGCCGCTGGGAGGGCGCGATCCTCCCCGAGGCGACGCGGATCGGCTTTCGCGTGCTCAACCCCGTCAAACGCCCGGTCAGCGCGGTCGCCGACCAGGTCGAGGTGCGCGACGTAGCGACGGTCGAGGTCACCGTCGACGCGAGCCGGGTGCTCACCCTGATGTTCGACCCCGAGCACGCGCTCGACGAGCGCATCGCGATGGAGCAGTTCATCGTTTGACCCGCCTCCCCTTGCCTTTCGCGCCGCGCTTGCTATAGGCCCCGCCTCGCCGCGCCCGACCGCGCGGCGACCCTCGCGGAGAGGCGTTCCCCGGTAGCTCAGCGGTAGAGCAATCGGCTGTTAACCGATGGGTCGTCTGTTCGAATCAGACCCGGGGAGCCACTCCTCTCTCGACCCCATCTAAAGACCCCCGTGCTGGCGCGAGCGAGCCGATCGCGCGATAGGAGCGCGATGGGGAGGACCAGCGCGCCGCTCGCGATACTAATGCCCGTTGGGCCCGACTGCGACTCAGGGTTCGTCGCCGACACGATCGCGAGCGTGCGCCATTATCTCGGCGCGGACACCCCGTTCCTCGTGGTCGACAATTCGCGCCGAAGCCTCGTCGCGCAGGCCTTCGCGCCTGATCCGGCGCTCGAAATTCTCACGATCGACCATCCGCAGGGCAGGCTCGGCGCGCTGTGGACGATTCTCGCGCGCGGCATGAAGCGGCTGCGCGAGCGGCATGATCCCGAAGTGCTGCTTCGCATCGACACCGACGCGCTGGTGACGGGTGCGAGCCTTATCGCGCAGGCGCGGGCGCGCTTCGACGCTGAGCCGTCGCTCGCCGTTCTTGGCGCCTATCGCGTCTCGGCGACCGGAGGGCCGCGCGATTTTTCGACCTCGGCGGATGCGTTGCGGCGCGCGGCGGCGCGCGACGATGCGATCGGTCAACGCATGTCGCGCGCCATCGTGCGGGCCGAAACACTGGGCTATGAGGTAGGCGAGCACGTCCTCGGCGGCGTCTGCCTGTATCACCGGCGCGCGCTCGACGCGCTCGACGCGGACGGACTGTTCGACGATGTCGATCTCGGCGCCTGCGGGGTCAGCGAGGACGTGCTGTTCGGGCTGTTCCTGCGCGCGGCGGGGCTGTCGCGGGGCTTGTCCGCATCGCCCGGCCAGCCGCTCGGCGCCAACTGGCGCGGGCTGCGGGGGACGCCCGTCGCGCTCGTCGAGCAGCGCCGCG
>JACMKH010000139.1 GCA_014380205.1 Sphingomonadaceae bacterium | reverse complement strand
GGGGCGAGGTCGGTCTCAGTGCGGACGCGCCCGGTGTCGCCGCCCATCGGCCACGCGAGGCCGCTCTCGAGCCGAAAGGCGGTCGCGTCCGAGAGCCCGCCGTCGCGGTAGCGCTGGAGCATCACGCCCTGCCCGCGCGCCATCTCGGGCAACTCGGCGAGCGGGAAGATCACGAGCTTGCGGTTCTCGCCGACCGCCGCGACATGGTCCGCGTCGTCGGGAATCGCCCGGAACACCGCGAGCCTCGCGCCCTTGCGCAGGTTCGCAACCTGGCGTCCCTTGCGCGTCTCGGCGACGATCTCGCCCGCCCTCGCGACGAACCCCTTGCCGTCCGACGCCGCGATCAGCAGTCGCTGTCCTGTCACCGCGGGGAGCAGCGCGACGATCGCCGTCTCGCCGTCGAGATCGACCATCAGCCGCACGGGCTCGCCGAAGCCGCGCGCGCCGGGGAGCTTGTCGGCGGCGAGCGTGTAGACGCGCCCGTCGGCGGCGGCGAGCAGCAGCTTGTCGGTGGTCTGCGCGGCAAAAGCGCGCGCGAGGCCGTCGCCCTCCTTGAACTTGACCGCGTCGAGCGCGGCGGCGTCGGCATGGCCCTTCATCGCGCGAATCCAGCCGCGCTTCGACAGGATCACCGTGACCGGCTCGCGCTCGATCATCGCCTCGAGCGGAATCTCGCGCGGCGGCGCGGCCTCCTCGATCGTCGTGCGCCGCCGCCCGATATCGGTCTCGGGTCCGTAGCGCGCCCGCAGCGCCGCCAGATCCTTCTTGAGCCGTGTCTTCTGCCGCGCCTCCGAGGCGAGCAGCGCCTCGAGCTCGCTGGCTTCCTTCTCGAGCTCACCGCGCTCGCGCCTGATCTCCATCTCCTCGAGCTTGCGCAGGCTCCGCAGCCGCATGTTGAGGATCGCCTCGGCCTGGCGGTCGGTCAGCCCGAACTCGGCGATCATCACGGGCTTGGGCTCGTCCTCCGCGCGGATGATCGCGATCACGCGGTCTAGGTTGAGATACGCGATCAGATAGCCGTCGAGCAGCTCGATCCGGTCGGCGATCCGTGCGAGCCGGTGCGCGGTGCGCTTGCGCAGCATCTCGAACTGGTGGCGCAGCCACGCCGCGAGCGCCTCGCGCAGGCTCATCACGCCCGGCGTGCGATCGGCGTCGAGCACGTTGAGGTTGAGCGGCACGCGCGTCTCGAGATCGGTCAGCCGGAACAGGCTCTCCATCAGCATTTCGGGCTCGATCGACCGGCTCCTCGGCTCGAGCACGATGCGGATCGCCTCGTCCGATTCGTCGCGGACGTCGGCGAGGATCGGCAGCTTCCTCTCGGTGACCAGCGCCGCGATCGCCTCGATCAACTTGCCCTTCGGAACCTGATAGGGGATTTCGGTGACGATCGCGCTCCACACCCCCCTGCCCTGCTCCTCGCGATGCCAGCGCGCGCGGACGCGGAACGAGCCGCGCCCGCTCGCATAGGCCTCGGCGATCGACGCCGCCGGGTCCGCGACGACTCCGCCGGTCGGGAAATCGGGTCCCTGGACGAACTGCATGATCTCGCCCGGCTCGGCGCGCGGATGGTCGACCAGGTGCGCGGCGGCGTCGAGCAGCTCGGCGGCGTTGTGCGGCGGGATCGAGGTCGCCATCCCCACCGCGATCCCGGTCGCGCCGTTGGCGAGCAGGTTGGGGAACAGCCCCGGCATCAGCTCGGGCTCTTCGTCCTCGCCGGTGAAGCTCTTGCGGAAGTCGACCGTGCCCTCGTCGAGCCCCTCCATCAGCTCGACCGCCGCGCGGGTCAGTCGCGCCTCGGTGTAGCGGAAGGCGGCGGGGTTATCGCCGTCGATGTTGCCGAAATTTCCCTGCCCGTCGACCAGCGGATAGCGCAGCGAGAAGGGCTGGGCGAGCCGCACGAGCGCGTCGTAGATCGACTGGTCGCCGTGCGGATGATATTTCCCGATCACCTCGCCGACCACGCTCGCGCATTTCTTGTAGCCCGAGCCCGGATCGAGCTTGAGCTGCCGCATCGCCCAGAGCAGGCGGCGGTGGACCGGCTTGAGCCCGTCCCGCACATCGGGGAGCGAGCGCGCGGTGATCGTCGAGAGCGCGTAGACCAGATAGCGCTCGGACAGCGCCGCATCGAACGGCGCGTCAACAATCTGGTCGAAGGGGTCGAGCGTGTCGGTGGTCATCGGCGCGGAGCTAGCAGTGTGATCGCGTAGCGGCGAGAACCATTGTCCACATGATCTTTAGCAGCGGCGAACCCGAAAGCTGCTTTCCGGGCCGTGCACCCATCTGCCGACATCCTCGTCCACGCGGACCAACATATAGGTGAAGGACCGCGGCCGCTCGATCCCGGTGTCCTTGTCAAAATCCGGAGCGTCGCGCTCGGTCGTGATCAAATCGAGGCGATTGCCGGTGAGTTCGAAGGCCCCGCGTTCGTCGAAGGTTCGGTAGGTTCCATCAGCATAGAAGCGGACTGCGTTGTCCGTCCCGCACAGAGTCGCCGCTTGAGCATTATCCACGGAATCGGGCCATTCGACCCACGCGCCGATGAGCCAGTCTCGATCGACACGCTCCTCGCCCGGCCGCTCATCGGAAGAGGAAGCGGCGTTGCTCGGCTCGGGCTTGTCGACCGCACGCTCCCCACCATTCTCAAGCGCGAATACCAACCACGCCGCCACACCGATGACCAGCGCCACCGCGAGGACGCGGATGATGTGTTTCACATTACCGGTGGGTGGACGGCGCGCGGGAATCTCAACGCCCGCGTTCCCAAGCGCGTCAGGGCCGGCCTCCGAGGCTTCGCGGCCCTGACCGAGCTCCGCGCGGCATGGAGGGCACAACCCCGTCTCAGCCGCCATCCTCGCCCCGCATCTGCCGCAAAAGCCGCTCAATCAACCCCCCGGAAATCGCAGAGCAAGGGAAGATCATGCCATGATCCGCGCGACGATCATAGGCCGTATCGATCTCGCCGCCCGATCGCTCAGATCACGACGAAATCGCTAGCGCTCAAGCTCGGCGCGTCGGTCAGCGTCGCAACCAACACCTGCGCCTGCGCGCCGGTCCCGTCGGGGTCGAAGAACAACTTGCCGTTGGCGTCATTGTAGATGACGCGGTCGTTGCCGTCCCCCGCGCTCGGGCCGACGACGAAGCGGTTTCCCGGCAGCGCGCCCGGCGTGAGGCCGTAGGTCGCGCCGTCGAGCGCGATCTTGTCGCCGGCCACGAAGTCCGAGATCTTGTCGGCGTCGGCGGCGGCGAGGCTCGCGAGCTCGAAGCGGTCCGCTCCCGCGCCGCCCTTGAGCGTGTCCTTGCCCGTCCCGCCCGCGAGCGTGTCGTTGCCGTCGCGCCCCGAGATGTTGTCGTCCTTGCCGCGCCCCTCGATCCGGTTGGCGAAGTCGTCGCCGAGCAGCACGTCCTTGAAGCTGGTGCCGCGCAGATGCTCGATCGAGACATAGACGTCGCCCGCCGCGTCGCCGGTGTTGGCCGCGGGGGTCTTGAGGTCGGCTTTCACCTTCTCCGCCGCTCCCGTGTAGTCGGCCCAGTCGCCGCCGCTGCCGCCGTCGAGCCGGTCGCCTCCCTCGGCGCCCCGCAGCGTGTCGGATCCCCCGAACCCGGCGAGCGTGTCCTTGCCCTCGCCGCCGATGAGCAGGTTCGCGCCCGCGTTTCCCTGTTGCAGCACGCCGCTCGGCCCGCCGAAGATGACATAGGCCTCGCCCGCGTTGGTCCCGCCCGTGTCGCCGCCCGGCGCGCCGACGATGAGATCGTCGTAGCCGTCCTGGTTGACGTCGCCCGCGCCCGAGACGCTGAACCCGGCGTCGTGCTGGAAGCCGTTGCCGCGGATCACGAAGCCGTCGGCGGGCGCGAGCGTGTCGAGCTCGACCTCGCCGAACGCGCCCGTCTTGCCGTAGATCACCCAGGCTTCCTGGTTGCCCGGCACCCCGACGATGATGTCGGCGAGGCCGTCGCCGTCGACATCGCCCGCGGCCGAGACATTGGTGATGTTGTCACCGTCGTAACCGATTCGATAGCTGATCGCGAAGCCGTCGGCGGGGGTCAGCGCGGCAAGATCGACCGTCGCGAACCCGCCCGCCTTACCGAACACGACGAAGGCGGTGCGGCCGTTGTTGATGGGGTTGGTCGTCTCAGGCGAGGCGATGACGATGTCTTCGAAGCCGTCGCCGTTGATGTCGCCCGCGCCCGAGACGCTCGATCCGCTGTTGTCGAACCCGTTCTCGCCGAGGATCGCGAAGCCGTCGGCGATGGCGAGGCTGGTGAGGTCGAGGTCGGCGAAGCCGCTCGCCTTGCCGAAGATCACATAGGAGGCGCCCGCGCCCGGGCCTTCAGTGGCTTCCCCCGGCGCGCCGACGATGACGTCGTCGAAGCCGTCGCCGTTGACGTCGCCCGCCGCCGCGACGCTCCACCCCGCGCTATCCTGGTAACCGCCGTCGATGGTGAAGCCGATGTCATCATCGGCGGTGAACGCAAGATCGAACACCGCGCCGAAGCCGCTCGCCTTGCCAAAGAGCACATAGGCCGCGCCGCTGGCATAGCCGCCGCCATCCTCGCTGTGGTGTGCTCCGACTATGATATCGGCGAAGCCGTCGCCGTTGACATCGCCCGCCGATGAGACGCTCCGGCCGGCTTCGTCATAGCTGTCCTCGCCCAATATGGTGAAGCCGTCGACGGCCATCAGCGTCGAAAGGTTGATCACCTGGCGGCCGCCGCCGTCGGGCGAGCCGAACGCGCCCGCCTTGCCGAAGATCACATAGGCCTCGCCCGCCTTGGGGAAGCCGCCGTCGTCGCTGTGCGGCGCGCCGACGATCACGTCGTCGAAGCCGTCGCCATCGACGTCGCCCGCCGCCGAGACGCTGAAGCCGGTGCTGCTGTAGCTGACGTCGATATCGCCCTGGATGATGAAGCCGTCGGCGGCGGCGAGCGTGGCAAGGTCGATCGTGGCGAAGCCGCTCGCCTTGCCGAAGATCACATAGGCCTCGCCCGCGTTGAGCCCGCCGTCGTCGCCGAACCGCGCGCCGACGATCACGTCGGCGAAGCCGTCGTCGTTGACGTCGCCCGCGTCGGAGACGCTGAACCCCGCGAAATCGCTGGGCGCGTCGCCCTGGATCATGAACCCCTCGGCGGGATCGAGCCCCGCGAGATCGATCACGCGCACCGCGATCGGCGCGCCATCGAGGGGGTTGGGCGCGCGCTCTGCCCAGCCGCCCGCGCGATGCCCGTCACCGAGCAGCATCGCGCGATAGTCCTCGCGCCGCGCCTCTTCCAGCCGCCCCGCCGTGCTGATCGACCCTAAGCCGAGCCGCGTCCGCGCCATGTCCGTCCCTCCCATAATGGCGGCTGTAGCCGCGTCAGATCACCACAAAATCTCCCGCGCTTAATGTCGCCAGATTGCTGATCGTAGCGATCAGCACCTGCGCCTGTGCGCCCGTGCCGTCCGCATCGAAGTAGAGTTTGCCATTGGCGTCGTTATAGATGATCCGATCGTTACCGTCGCCCGCCGCGGTTCCGGTCACGAAACGGTTGCCCGGCAGCGCGCCCACGGGCAAGCCGTAGAGGGCGCTGTCGAGCTCGATCCTGTCGCCGCTCGCGAAGTCCGAGATCTTGTCGGCGTCGGCGGCATTGACGCTCGCCAGCACGAAGCGGTCCGCCCCCGCGCCGCCCTTGAGCGTGTCCTTGCCCGCCCCGCCCGCGAGCGTGTCGTTGCCGTCGCGCCCCGAGATGTTGTCGTTCTTGGCGAGCCCCTCGATCCGGTTGGCGAAATCGTCGCCGAGCAGCACGTCCTTGAAGCCGGTTCCGCGCAGATGCTCGATTGATACGTAAACGTCGCCCGCCGCGTCGCCCGTGTTCGATCCAGGCGCCTTGAGATCGGCTTTCACCTTGTCTGAAGCGCTCGAATAATCGGCCCAGTCGCTGCCCGCGCCTTTTGCCGAGATAATCCTCAAGCGACATGAGCGACGGGCGCGGCGGCGCCCGGCGCGGCGAGCGGGTCTC
>JACMKH010000138.1 GCA_014380205.1 Sphingomonadaceae bacterium | reverse complement strand
TCGTGGAGCTTGGTGATCTCGCGAGGCGGCGGTCGCCCAGCCGCCCGGCGAGCGCCGCGAGCGTCTTTCCAAGCCGAGCGCCCGATTCGTAAAGCACGAGCGTCGCGCGCACCGCGCCCAGCTCGGCGATCGCCGCGTCCCTTGCCCCCGCCTTGGCCGGCAGGAAGCCTGCAAATAGAAAGCGGTCGGTCGGCAGCCCCGCGAGCGTCAGCGCCGCGATCGCCGCGCTCGGCCCCGGGATCGTCGTCACCATATGTCCCGCCGCGCGCGCCTCGCGCACCAGCTTGCAGCCCGGATCCGAGATCAGCGGCGTTCCCGCGTCCGAGACGAGCGCTACCGCCTCGCGCGCCATCCGCGCGATCAGACCCGGCCGCACGCGATCGGCATTGTGATCATGGTACGGCTGCATCGGCTGCTTGAGCCCGAGATGGTGGAGCAGCTTTCCCGTCACCCTGCTATCCTCGCATGCGATCACATCGACGCGCGAAAGCGTGTCGATGGCGCGCCGCGACACGTCTTTCAAATTGCCGATCGGCGTGGCGACGATATAGAGACCTGGTGCAAGCGTATCGTTCATAGGGGTCACGTCATGGCATCGCATCAGGCCCGTCCGCAATGGCGGTGGAGTTTCGCCCGGATCGGCGCGCTGCTCATGATGGCCGCGCTCGCGGGGTGCCAGGCGGTGGTGCCGCGCACCGAGCCGCCCCCCGTGATCACGCCGCCGCCGACGCCCCCCGACACGATCGAAGGCGGCATCCCGCGCGATCAGCAGCGTCATCGCGTCGCCCTGCTCGTCCCCATGTCCGGGACCAACGCCGGAGTCGGCCAGTCGATCGCCAACGCTGCCAACATGGCGATCCTCGACACCGGCGGCGAGCGCGTGCGCATCACCACCTATGACACCGCCGGCCCCGGAGGTCCCGCCCAGGCCGCGCGCGCCGCGATCGCCGACGGCTCGCGGCTGTTCCTCGGCCCGCTGCTCGCTGAGGACGTGCGCCTGATAGCGCCGATCGCGCGCCAGGCGCAGGTGCCGATCGTAAGCTTCTCCAACGACACCAGCGTCGCTGGCGAAGGCATCTTCGTAATGGGATTTACTCCCGGCCAGTCGATCGAGCGCGTCGTCGCCTATGCGCGCGCCAACGGCTCGCAGCGTTTCGCCGCGCTGATCCCCGAGGGCGTTTACGGCCAGCGCGCGAGCGCGGCATTCACCGACGCGGTCAACCGCGCCGGCGGCACGCTCGTCGCGGTGCGCACCTTCGAACGCGATCCGCGCGCGATCCAGCGGACGGTCGCGCAGCTCCACGGCGAGGGCGGCTATGACACGATCCTCATTGCCGACGGGGGCTCAACCGCCGAGCGCGTCGCTGCGGCGATTCGCGCGGTGCACACCGACGGCGTCACCATCCTCGGCACCGAGCTGTGGAACACCCAGCCGACGCTCGCCAACAATGCGGCGCTGCGCGGCGCGTTATTCGCGAGCGTCTCGGACCGGACTTTCGACACGATGAGCCAGCGTTATCGCGCGCGCTTCACCGGGGCACCCTATCGGCTGTCGAGCCTCGGCTATGACGCCGCGCTGCTCGCGGTGCGCCTGTCGCGCGCCTGGGAGCCGGGCGCGCCCTTCCCGATGGCGGGGCTGCTCGACGACGGCGGCTTCTCGGGTGTCGACGGCGCCTTCCGCTTCCACGACAACGGCATCGCCGAGCGCGCGCTCGAGGTCCAGCGCATCCAGCCGGGCAATTTCGCGGTGGTCGATCCCGCGCCGAGCGGGTTCGGGGGGTAGTCGCGCCTATTGTGCTGCGGCGAAGACCGGTGCCCGCGCTCGGGTCCCGGCCTTTACCGGAACCGCCACAATTTCGGCGAGCAGCGCGTCGAGCACGGCAAACCCGGCCTCGGTACAGCGCACGCCCGGGTCATCGGCTGTGATCAATCCCAGCGCGGCGCAGCGTTCGACAGCTGGGTGATCGAGCGCATCGCTAAGCGCAATTCCCGTCCGCGCCTCGAAGTGCTCGGCCTGGACACCCTCGCCGAGCCGCAGCCCCATCAGCAATGCTTCGATCGCGCGCGCCTCCACGTCGAGCGGCTCCTCGGCTTCGATTCCATGCCCCTCGCGCGCCACCGCCGCAATCCAGTTCTCGGGCTTGCGCCGCCGCCGGGTCGCCACGCCACCGCGCCGCCCATGCGCGCCCGGCCCGATCCCAACATAGTCGCCGTAGCGCCAATAGGTCAGATTGTGCCGGCTCTCCTCGCCCGGCCTCGCATGGTTCGAAATCTCATAGGCGGGCACATCCGCGCCCGCGCATTCGGCGCGCGTCAGCGCGAACAGCGCCGCGCCGAGATCGGGATCGACCGGCGCGAGCTCGCCCCGCGCCGCCATTGCCGCGAAGCGCGTCCCCGGCTCGATCGTGAGCTGGTAGAGCGAAAGATGGGACGTCCCCAAGCCCAAAGCGCGGCGCAGCTCCGCCCGCCACGCCGTCTCGTCCTGCCCCGGCCGCGCATAGATCAGGTCGAAGCTCACCCGCTGGAATGCGCGCTGTGCCACATCGAGCGCCGTCAGGCCCTCGCGCGCGTCGTGCGCGCGCCCGAGGAACGCCAGCGCCGCGTCATCGAGCGCCTGGAGCCCGAGCGACCCGCGATTGACCCCCGCCGCCGCGAGGTCGTCGAACCGCGCGGCCTCGACCGATGACGGATTGGCCTCGAGCGTGATCTCGATGTCTGCTTCGAAACTCCAATGCGCCTCGGCCGCGGCGATCACCGCCGCGACCGTCGTCGGTGGCATGAGCGAGGGCGTCCCGCCGCCGAAGAAGATCGAGCCGAGCCTTGCCCCCTGGGTCAGGCGCGCCTCATGCGCGAGATCGGCGAGCAGCGCCGCGCGCCACGCCTCCTGATCGACGCTCGCGCGCACATGGCTGTTGAAGTCGCAATAGGGGCATTTGGAAACGCAGAACGGCCAATGGACGTAGAGCGCGAGCCGCGCCGAGCTCAAAACACCGCCGCCACGAGCTTGCGGAACGCGTCCGCGCGGTGGCTGATCGCATGCTTGGCCTCGGGCGCCATCTCGCCGAAGGTCAGCTCGCCGCCTACGGGGAGAAACATCGGATCATAACCGAATCCGTTGTCCCCGCGCGGCGGCCAGACCAGCACGCCGTCGACGCGACCCTCGAAGCTTTCGATCCGTCCGTCGGGCCAGGCAAGCGACAAGGCGCAGCAGAAATGCGCGTCGCGCCCGGCCTCCTCGGGCGCACGCGACAGATGCTCCTCGACCAAGCGCATCGCCATCCCGAAATCGCGGCCTGGCCCGGCCCAGCGCGCCGAGAATATCCCCGGCTCGCCGCCCAGCGCCTCGACCGCGAGCCCGCTGTCGTCGGCGAGCGCGGGCAGACCCGAAAGATCAGCCGCCTGGAGCGCCTTGATCTCCGCATTGGCTACGAAATTCGCGCCGACCTCCTCGGGCTCGGGAAGATCGAGGCTCGCCGCCGAGACCGGCTCGACGCCATGCGGACCTAGCAGCTCGCCGATCTCGCGGACCTTGCCGGTATTGTGGCTCGCGATCACGAGCTTGCCGGGAGCGAGCTTGCGCATCACGCGGTCGCCCGCGCCTGCGCCGCGAAAATCTCGGCACAGCCGATCCGCGCGAGGCGGAGCAGTCGCAGCAGGCCTTCCTCGTCGAAGCATTCGCCCTCGGCGGTGCATTGCGCCTCGGCGATGGCGCCATCCTCGGTAAGCACGAAATTGGCGTCCGCCCCCGCGCCCGAATCCTCGGGGTAATCGAGGTCGAGCACGGCGCCGCCGCCGATGATTCCGCACGAGATTGCCGCGACCTTCTGGCGAATCGGGTCGTCGAGGATCGCGCCGCGCGCAATCAGTCCGTCGACCGCAAGCCTCAGCGCGACCCACGCCCCCGAGATCGCGGCGGTGCGCGTGCCGCCGTCGGCCTGGATCACATCGCAATCGAGCGTGATCTGGCGCTCGCCGAGCTTGGTCAGATCGGTCACCGCACGAAGCGAGCGGCCGATCAGCCGCTGGATCTCCTGCGTGCGCCCCGATTGCTTGCCGCGCGCCGCCTCGCGATCGCCGCGCGTGTGCGTCGCGCGTGGCAGCATGCCGTATTCGCCCGTCACCCAGCCCTGGCCCTTGCCGCGCAACCACGGCGGCAGCCGCTCCTCGACGCTCGCTGTGCACAGCACGCGCGTGTCGCCGAACGAGACGAGGCACGATCCCTCGGCATGGCGCGTGAAGCCGGGCTCCATCGCGATGGGGCGCATCTGGTCGGGCGCGCGGCCGGATGGGCGCATGGGGGATCCTCTTCGCGATTGCGCCCGCGCTCGTAGCGCCGCCGCCCCGGCGGGTCCAGCGCCGGGACGGCGTGCTTCCGCCGCCATCGAAAGGGTTCAGCGGCCGGGAAGCGTCAGGTCACGTCGGCGAAAGCGCGCTCCAGCTCGCGCTCCATCGCGTCGGTCTCGGTCTCGAGCTCGAGCTCGAGCGCGTCGGCTTCGAGTTCGAGCCGGTCGGCTTCCTGCTCCATCGTCTCGCCACCGCGCGTGCGGAGGTGGGCGGCGCGGATGCGGCGTTCGGCCAGCCTGCCGGCGATCTCGCCGATCCGTCCGGATCGCGCGGAGGCGATCGCCGCGGCGCGTTCGGCATGGGCGCTC
>JACMKH010000137.1 GCA_014380205.1 Sphingomonadaceae bacterium | reverse complement strand
CCACCGGGCTGCGTCCAGCCGCGCCCGACAACGCGTCCCTCGCGCACGACGATGCACCCGACATTGGGGTTGGGCGCGGTCCGCCCCCGGCCGCGCTCGGTGAGCGCGAGCACCGCCGCCATCCAGCGCGCGTCACTCGAGCCTGATCGTTTGAGGCGGAAGCGCTTCTCGCTTCCGCCGAAAGCGTGAATCTGGCTCTCATCCATGGTTTCGACCATGATTCACGTTTCAGATTGATTCAATCTGAAACGATCATGGTCGATCGGCAGGGGCCGCCGCCTCGGGCGCGCGGACCGGAGCGGGGGAATCGTCGCCCGATCGTCCGAGCCGCTCGCGATTCTCGCGCGTGATCGCTTCCTGCTGCGCGGCCTCCTCGCGATCATATTCGACGCCGAGCTGCTCGGCGAGCCGCTGGAACTGGCGGCGGCGGATCGCGCGGCGCTCGTTTTCCTCGAGCGCGAACTCGCGCTGGCGCTCGATGATCTCCTCGTCGGTGCGCGTCAGCGGCCAGCTCTCGGCGTAGATGATCACGGGCTCGTCGGGCATGATGTTGGTGATGCCGTCGAGATAGAAGGCGTAGAGGATCACCGCGGGAATCAGGATCGACGCGACGGCCGCGCGCCAGCTGTGGCGCTCGCGGCGCGCGAGAAAGGCGCGCAGATCGCCGCCCGCCGCCGTGGGTCGCGCTGGCCTCGGAAAGAACGCCATGGCCGCAAGATAGTCGAGCCGCGCGGCGCGCGCCAGTGGGCGCGGTGCCGCGCGACCTGGCGTCAGGCGTTCTCCATCCGGAACACCACGGTCTGCGTCTGCCACGATTCGACGCGAACGCCGTCGCGCGTCGCGGGCTCGAAGCGCCAGCGCGACAGCGCCTGGCGCCGCGTCGCCTCGAAGAAATGGTCGTTGGTCGCGCTGACCAGCTGGACCTCCTTGACGCGCCCGTCGGCCCCGATGCGCACGCGCACGGTAACGCGCCCCTCGGTCCCCGCGCGGCGCATGGCGGAGGGATAGGTCGGCTGGAGCGCGCTCGCCGAGGAGGCGAGGCGTGCGCCGACAAACACCGGCTCGCGTGGCGCGGGCGGGGCAGGGAGCGGCGGGGACGGCAGGGGCGGCGCGGGAGGCCCCGGATCGAAAGTCGGTGGGTCGAAGCGCGGCGGCGGCAGCGGCGCATCGTTGAACACGAAGGGCGGGAGCGGCGTCTGCGTCATCTCGAGCGGGGCGACGGGCGGCTGTTCGCGCAAGGGCGGAGGCGGAACGTCCGCCTCGGGGTCGATCGGAATAAGATCGATGACGGGAGGCAGCGCCTCGTAGATCAGCCCCGGCTTGGCGAGCAGCGCCGCCGCGATCGCCGCGCCGTGGAGCGCGACGACGAGCGCGAGCGTCGCGCGGTTGCTTCGGCGAGCGCCGCGATATCCGGGAGTGGTGGGGTAGGTCATGGCCATGGCGCATCTCCTTCCTGAGTCGCAGGAGATGATATAGTGTCTCATATAAATGTCAAGCGGCAACTGATCCTCCGAACGCGCGTTGCCGGCCTCGGAGGAGGTGCGAGATGTCGGAGGGAAAGGTCACCGGATGGAAGCTCGCCGATGCGGATCGCCAGAAGCTGCTCGCGCGCTTCGCGCCGCTGTTCCCCGACAGGATCGCCGACCACGTCACGCTCGATTCCGAGGCGGGGCCCGATGCGCCGCTTCCTGAGGAGACGCGCGCCGATGTCGTCGGCGAGGTCGATGACGGCGCGGGGCTCGAGGCACTGGTCGTCGCGATCGGCGGGACGACCGACCGGCCCGACGGCAGCACCTATCACATCACCTGGTCGCTCGACCGCGCGGCGGGGCGCGAGGCGGTCGAGAGCAACGAGGTCATCGCGCGGCTCGGCTGGCGGAGTATCGCCGAGCCGATCGCGATCGAGATAATTCCCGCGCGCTTCTGAGCGCCGCCGTTCTTCCTGAACCCTGGCCCGCCCGAAACGGCCCGCATCGGGTGCGACGCGGCGGCGAACAGGTCGAAGGGGGCCGCCGCCGCGCCGCCCTCCGCGCATGACACCGGCATGGCTCCCCGTCGCGCACGCATCGACGAGCGCCGCTCCCTGATCGGCGAACGTGCGCTCCCTCTACGAACCGGGGCTGCGAATCGAGCAGACCTTCGCCCCCCTTGGGTATGGCGAAACGCGCCATTTTCGCGACCCGGCGTCTTTCATCTTGGAGTGCGCGCCGCTACATGCGCGGCATGCACGAACAATGCCAGATCGCGCCATGAACGACGTCGGATTGATCGAACGCGAAGCAGCCGTGGGGTCGATCGGGATACCCGCGCAGGGGCTCGGCGTGGTGTCGATCGCCAAGACCTACGACAAGCGCCAGGTGCTGAGCGACGTCAGCCTCGGCGTCGCGCGTGGCGAGGTGGTCGGGCTGCTCGGTCCCAACGGCGCGGGCAAGACCACATGCTTCTATTCGGTGATGGGGCTGGTCAAGCCCGACTCGGGGCGGATCATGCTCGACGGCGAGGACATCACGTCGCTGCCGATGTATCGCCGCGCGATCCTCGGCCTCGGCTATCTGCCCCAGGAAACCTCGATCTTCCGCGGTCTAAACGTCGAGGCCAACATCTCGGCGGTGCTCGAGCTGTCCGAGCCCAACCGCGCGGCGCGCGCCGAGCGGCTCGAGTCGCTGCTCGACGAATTCTCGATCAAGCACCTGCGCAACGAGCCCGCGATGGCGTTGTCGGGCGGCGAGCGGCGGCGCTGCGAGATCGCGCGCGCGCTGGCCGCCAACCCCTCGGTGATGCTGCTCGACGAGCCCTTCGCGGGGATCGACCCGATCTCGATCTCGGACATCCGCGAGCTCGTCCACGATCTCAAGAACCGCAACATCGGCGTGCTGATCACCGACCACAATGTCCGCGAGACGCTCGGCATCGTCGATCGCGCCTGCATCATCTACGACGGGCGCGTGCTCTTCCAGGGCTCGCCCGACGAACTGGTGGCGCACCCCGAGGTCCGCCGCCTCTATCTGGGCGAGGGCTTCGAGCGGTAATCGTCATGGCGATCGGCCCGCGTCTCGACCTCCGCCAGACCCAGTCGCTGGTGATGACGCCGCAGCTCCAGCAGGCAATCAAGCTGCTCGCGCTGTCGAACCTCGAGATCGAGGGCTTCATCGCCGAGGAGATCGAGAAGAACCCGCTGCTCGAAAGCGGGGGCGAGGAAGGGTTCGATCCGAGCGAGCGCGACGAACGCGCGGACGAGGGCGCTTCGCCAGCCGGCGCGACCGCCGACGAGCTAATCGCGGGCGGCCAAGCCGAGAGCGACGCGCCGCTCGACGTCGATTACGCAGCCGAGGTCTTCCATCACGACAGCGCGGCCGACAGCGCGACGGGCGCTTCGCCCGGGATGGACGGCGCGCTGGGGCTCGATGGACCCGGCGGGGGCTTCGGCGAGGACGGACCCGATTTCGACGCCTTCGCCTCGGCCGAGATCTCGCTCCACGATCACCTGCTCGCGCAGGCGGGCGAAAGCTTCGACGGCCAGGAGCTGTTCATCGCGGGCCAGCTGATCGACCGCATCGACGAGACCGGCTATCTGCGCGCCGACCTGCTCCCGCTGTCGCAGCAGCTCGGGGCGCCGCTTGGGATGGTGGAAGATGTGCTCGAGGTCATCCAGAGCTTCGATCCCTCGGGCGTCGGCGCGCGCAATCTCGCCGAATGCCTCGCGATCCAGGCCAAGGAAAAAGACCGCTACGACCCCTGCATGGAACGCCTGATCGACAACCTCGAGCTCGTCGCGCGCGGCGACCTCCAGCGCCTCAAGCGGCTGTGCCACGTCGACGACGAGGACCTCGCCGACATGATCCAGGAGCTGCGCGGCTACGATCCCAAGCCCGGCTGCCGCTACGGCGGCGAGCCCGTCCAGTCGATCGTCCCCGACATTTTCGTCGCGCCCGCGAAAAGCGGCTGGGCGATCGAGCTCAACGCCGCGACCCTGCCCCGGCTGATCGTCAACCGCGGCTATTACGTCGAGCTTTCGGGCGCGCCGGGTGACAAGGAGAGCCGCGCCTGGCTCAACGAATGCCTCGCCAGCGCCAACTGGCTGGTCAAGGCGCTCGACCAGCGCGCGCGGACAATCGTCAAGGTCGCGACCGAGCTCGTCCGGCGGCAGGAGGCCTTCTTCAAGCGCGGCGTCGAGCATCTTAGGCCGCTCACGCTGCGCGAGATCGCCGAGGCGATCGGGATGCACGAATCGACCGTGAGCCGCGTCACCTCGAACAAATATCTGTCGTGCGCGCGCGGCGTGTTCGAGCTCAAATATTTCTTCACCAGCGGGATCGCGGGAATGGGCGAGGAGAGCGAGGCGGCTTCGTCCGAAGCGGTCAAGAGCCACATCCGCGCACTTATCGCCGCCGAGGAAAAGATTCTGTCCGACGACAAGCTCGTCGAGCTCTTGAATGCGCGCGGCTTCGACATCGCGCGCCGCACGGTCGCCAAATACCGGGAGGCAATAGGCATCGGCTCCTCGGTCGAGCGCCGCCGGCAGAAGAAACTCAGCCGGGCGGCTTAGGGCCGAACTGCCGCATCGCGTAGAATATCGCGGCCAGGACGAGCGCGATCGCGACCCCCCAGATCAGCAGCGAGACGACGAACACCGCGATCCGCGCGGCGATGAAGATCAGCACGGCGGCGATCACCAGAAATATCACGATGCGCATCGTCTATTCCCCTTCGTTGCGGTTGGGCGGCCGGTCGGCCTCCCAGGCGAGCAGCTTGTCGATCTTGCGGCCGTCCATGTCGACGATCTCGAAGCGCCAGCCATGGCGCTCGAACCGGTCGCCGGTGACCGGCAGGCGGCGCAGCGCCGCCAGCGCATAGCCCGCGACGGTCGCGTATTCGCGATCCTCGGGAAGGTCGAAGCAGAGCTTCTCGGCCATCGCATCGGCGGCGAGCGAGCCCGAGAGCAGCCAGCTGCCGTCGTCGCGCTCCACGAACGGCGGGTCTGTGTCGCCGGCATCGGACGCGAACTCGCCCGCGATCGCGATGAGCAGGTCGAGCGGCGTCACGATCCCCTCGAAATGGCCGTATTCGTCGTGGACCAGCGCCATCGGAACGTCGGCGCCGCGCAGCGCCTCGAGCGCGTCCATCGCGTCGATCTGATCGGGGATCACGGGCGCCGCGCGCATCAGTCCGCGCAGATCGAGCGCGCGGCCCTCGAACAGCGCGGTGACGATGTCGCGAGACTGGACGACGCCGATGATGTGATCGACCGATTCGTGCGCCACGGGAAGCCGCGTGCGCGGCGTCGCGAGCAAGGCCGCGCGAATTGCCTCTTCATCGCTGTCGGCCTCAATCCAGTCGACCTCGGTGCGCGGGGTCATCACCTCGCGCACGGGCCGGTCGGCGAGCCGCACCACGCCCGATATGATCGCGCGCTCGCTCTCCTCGATAACGCCCGATCGCGTCGCCTCCGCGACGAGCATGTGGAGCTCCTCGGCGGTGACGCGGTTCTCCGATTCGCGGTTCATCCGAAGCAGGCGGAAGATCAGCGCGCTGGTCGCGTCGAGCAGCCAACCGAGCGGCGCGGTCGCGATCGACAGCCAGCGCATCGGCGGCGCCATCCAGGCGGCGATCTTCTCGGGATTGCGCAACGCGAACTGCTTGGGGACGAGTTCGCCGATGACGAGGCTCGCATAGGTGGTGAGGCCGATGACGATCGCGAAGCCGATCGTCGCGGCGGTCGCGGGGCTTACGCCGAGCCGCGCGATCCGCTCACCGACCGGCCCGCCCAGTGTCGCGCCCGAATAGGCGCCCGCGATGATCCCGATCAGCGTAATCCCGATCTGCACGGTCGAGAGGAAGCGACCGGGATCGGAGGCGAGGTCGATCGCCGCCTGCGCGCCGTGTTTGCCGTGCTTGACCATCGCCTGGAGCCGCGCCTTGCGCGCCGAGACGATCGCGAGCTCGGACATCGCGAAGACACCATTGAGCGCGACCAGCGCGAGGATGATGAGGAGGTCGATCCAGGGGAAGGGGGTGAGCGCGGGCATTGGCGGGGTGGCGACCTAGATGGCGCGAAAACGGGCGACGGACAATAGAATGATCGCCGCGCCCGAGGCGTCGCGGGCGGCGAGACGCCTCAGGTGTCGGACACGAGTGGGCCGACCTGGCCGGCGAGGCCGCTGCGGCCGCCGATCGTGGCGCGGGTCAGCGTGGGTGTGTGGTCGCGCATGTCGCCGGGGGTGGCGCCCGTGAAGCGCTTGACCTCGCGGATCAGATGCGACTGGTCGTAGAAGCCGTCGCTCGCCGCCGCGATCTCTTCGGCATCGCCGCGTGCGAGAGCGGAGGCGGCGCGCAACGCGCGGTATTTACGCGCGAGCCGCTTGGGGCCGACGCCATAGTGGCGCTTGCTGAGCCGCTCGACATGGCGTTGAGACAGCCCCGTCTCGGCGATCAGCGCGTCGACGCTCGGCGCGGGCCCCGCGAGCCAGCGGTCGACCATCCGCGTGAACCACAGCGAGGTCTCGTCGGCGCGGTGCAGCAACGAGCGCGTGGCCTCATCGGCGATCGCGGCCATCGCGGGGAGCGTCCGCGCCGCGAGGAAACGCGCATGCAGAGCCGCGAGCGCCTCGCTCCCGAAGATCTCGGCCGCGTCGAGCAGTCGGTCGGTGTATTCCCCCGCCTCGGCGCCCATCATCGCGGCCCAGCCCGCGGGCTGGAGCCCCGCGCCGAAGATGGTCAGCGGGCCTTCGGCATAGCTGATCGTCGGTCCCGTCGTCGGGCCGAGGATGAGCGCGCTCGGCGCGCGCTGCTCATGGCCGTCGCGGAAGATGTAGCCGCCCTCGCCGACGAGCACGAAGCGCAGCTGCGCGCGGTCGGCGCGTTCGGTCTCGCGCAGACTCGGGCCCGGCGCGTCGAACAGATAATAGCTCGAGATCAGCTCGCGCAGATCGGGCGCGGGCGCGGCATATTCGAGACTGATCCCGAGCGGCTCGTTCATGGTGGGCGCGACCCCTGTGGCGGCATTTTGCCGTCTTTGTTGCGCGATCGTTCTAACCCATTCGCCGCGCGAATAAAAGTAGCCCGGCCGGACCGAGGTCCGACCGGGCCAGGATAAAGAATCCCGCAGCGGGATTCTTCGGGTCGCACGGTCGGGTCTAGGCGAGTCGAATCGGGGGGTATTGGACAGAAACGACATTTTCACGAAAAATAACGTGGGTTAATTGGCCGCATGTCTCGAAACGACCCATTGGTCGACCACCTCGCCGAGCACGTCGAGCGGAACGGGGCCCGCGCCGAGCACCGTGTCATGGAATTCGCGGATATCGAAGCGGTCGCCGAGCCGCGTCCGCGCGGATTCACGCAGCTCCATGATGCGGAGCTTGCCGATCATGTAAGCGGTCGCCTGGCCCGGATAGACGATGTAGCGCTCGATCGCCTTCTCGATGTCGCCGGGCGGGTTGGGCGTGTTTTCAGCGAGATACTGGATCGCGCGCTCGCGCGTCCAGCGCAGGTGATGGATGCCCGTGTCGACGACCAGCCGCGCGGCGCGCCATAGCTCCATGCCGAGCCGGCCGAAATCGGCATAGGGATCGGCGTAGAAGCCCATCTCCTTGGCGAGCTCCTCGGCATAGAGCCCCCAGCCCTCGGTATAGGCGGTGAAGCCGCCGAAGCGGCGAAAGGGCGGCAGCCCCGTCGACTCGGTCTGGAGCGCGCGCTGAAGGTGATGGCCGGGGATGCCCTCGTGGAAGGCGAGCGCCTCGAGCTCGGTCCTCGACATGTCCCTGAGATTGAACAGGTTGACATAGTAAGTGCCCGGCCGCGAGCCGTCGGGGGCGGGGCTGTTGTAGAAGGCCTTGCCCGCCGATTCCTCGCGGAAGGGCTCGACCTCGCGCACGACGAGCGGGGCCTGGGGGAGGCGGCCGAAGAATTCGGGGAGGCGCGGGCGCATCGCGTCGATCGCGGCGTTGGCGGCGGCGAGATATTCGGCGCGCGTCGCGTAATAATATTGCTCGCCCTCGCGCAGATGCGCGAAGAACTGCGGGAGCGTGCCCTCGAAGCCGACGCGCGTCTTGATCCCCTCCATCTCCCGGTGGATGCGCGCGATCTCGTCGAGCCCGATCTGGTGGATTCGGTCAGCGGTGAGATCGGTCGTGGTGTAGTTCGACAGCCGCTCGGCGTAATATTCGGCGCCGTCGGCGAGCCGCCAGACGCCGTCGTCGGTCGGCGCCTGGGTCTGATGGCGTGCGAGCGTCGCGATCAGCCGCTGATAGGCGGGACCGACGACATCGACGAGCGCCGCGCGGCCGCGCGCGAGCAGCACGTCCTTCTCCGCCTGCGGAATCTCGAGCGCGTTGACCTTGGCCTGAAAGTCCGCCCAGAGCGGCGCGTCGGGCCCCTCGCCGAACGGCGCGCCGGTGACGACGTTGCGCGAATCGGAGAGCACATAGGGGAATACCCAGCGCGGCGGGATCAGCCCCGCTTCGGCGCGCCGGTCGGCCTCGGCGATGAGCTGGTCGAACGCCGTCCCCAGATTCTCGAGCCGCGACGCATAGGCCTCGGCCTCGGCGGCGTTCGAGATGCGGTGGATGTTGATCAGGAAGGCGGGAAGCTCGCTCTGCGCGCCGTTCATCTGGTCGAAGACATAGCCATTGCCACGAAACGCGAAGGCGCGGTCCGACCGCTCGATCTGGCGCTCGAACAGCCGGAACGAGAGCCTCGATTCGGGCGAAAGCGCCGAGGGGTCGAAGCGCGCGCGCATCTCGGCGAGCGCGGCCTGGTCGGCGTGATGCTCGACGATCGCGGCGGCGTCCGAGAAATCGTCCCAGCGGCCGTAATCGGCGTCGCGGACGCCGCGATAGGATTTGGACAGCGGCGAGCGCGCGAGCTGCGCCTGGTCGTAGGTTTCGAAGAACGCGGCGAGCGCGGCGTCGGGGTTTTCGGCGGCGGCGGGCGGCGCGGGCGCGGGCTGCTGGGCGAGTCCGGGCGAGGCGAGCGCAAGCAAGGCGGGCGATGCGAGAAGAAGGATGCGATTCACGGGGGCGACTCCGTTCGGGTGAATGCCCCTCCCCTAAGCCGTTTTGCCCGTGCGGTGCCAGCCGCTTCCCGACCAGCGATACGCGCGCTCCGACGAACGTTAGCGGCAGCGAGGTTCGGCCCCGCCGCCGCAACCGCCCTGCTCGATCTGGACGGTCGAATGATCGATGTGGAAGCGCGCCGAAAGCCGCGCCTGAAGCGCTGCGAGGAACGCGTCGCCGGGATGGCCTTCGGGCATGACGAGATGCGCGGTGAGCGCGGTCTCGGTGGTGCTCATGTTCCAGATATGGAGATCATGGACACGCGCGACGCCTTCGAGCGCGGCAAGCTCGGCCTCGACCTCGTCGGTGTCGATGTGCGCGGGCACCGCCGCGAGCGACATCGTCACCGAATCGCGCAGCAGCCCCCAGGTGCCGAGCAGGATGACGAGGCCGATCGCGAGGCTCGTCACCGGATCGATCCAATAGGCGCCGGTCCACAGGATCAGCGCCCCCGCGATCACCACCCCCGCCGAAACGCCCGCGTCGGCGGCCATGTGGAGATAGGCGCCGCGCACATTGATGTCGCCCTTGCGTCCGCGCGCGAACAGCAGCGCGGTGGCGCCGTTGACGAGAATCCCCACCGACGCGACCGCGATCATCGTCAGCCCGGCGACGGGCGCGACGCTCGCGAATCGCTGGATCGCCTCGAGCGCGATCATCCCGACCGCGACGAGCAGAAGCAGCGCATTCATCAGCGCGGCGAGGATCGAGGAGCCGCGCAGCCCATAGGTGAAGCGCTTGCTCGGCGCGCGGCGCGAAAGCGTCGCCCCCGCCCAGGCGATGATCAGCCCGAGCACGTCCGAAAGATTGTGTCCCGCGTCGGCGAGCAGCGCCATCGATCCGATCGCGAAGCCGAAGCCCGCCTCGATCGCGACGAACAGCGTGTTGAGGACGATGCCGATCGCGAAGGCGCGGCCGAAATCGGCGGGGGCGTGGCCATGATCGTGCCCGTGATGCCCGTGTCCCGCGCCCATGTCGCGCGCATAGCCCAGCGCGTGGATGTGATGCTAGGACAAGGACGAAGGCAGCGCGCGCTGTCCTACGCGAGCGCGGGGATCGCGAGAATCGCGACGGTGGCGAGAAAGGCCGCGAGGCCGAGCTTGAAGGCGCTGTCCATAACGCGATCGGGCTAACGCGGCTGCTGTTTACGCAGTTTGAATGCGACCGTCAGCTTGGAGAAAGCTTCAGGCGCGGGGATAGTGCTCCTCCATATAATCCAGCGTATCACGCGCCAGCGCCTCGAGCACGTCAAGGTCGATGTCCGAAAGCTTGTTGATGTAGAGACAGGATTTGCCGTGCTTATGCTTGCCGAGCCGCTCCATCAGCGCCTGATCGCGCTCGAATCCCGGGACGAGGTAGATGGTCAGCGCCGATTTGCGCGGGCTGAAGCCCATCCGGCACATGTCGCCCTCGTGCCCGCTCTCATATTTGTAGTGATATTCGCCGAAGCCGACGATCGTCGGCCCCCACATGCGCGGCGGCTCGCCGGTCAGCCGCTCCATCATCGCGCAGACGGTCTTGGCGTCCTCGCGCCGTTGCGCGGGCTCGACCGCGTCGATGAAATCGTCGACCGCGACCGCGGTCGGCTTGGTCTTGATCTCGGCCATGCGAATCTTCTCCTCCCCGCCCATGGTTGCACGAAGATAGCCCAACGCATAGGCGCGGCGCGATGAAGGACAAAGTCAACCGCGTGGTGCTCGCCTATTCGGGTGGGCTCGACACCAGCGTGATCCTGCGCTGGCTCAAGGAGACCTACGCGTGCGAGGTGGTGACCTTCACCGCCGATCTCGGCCAGGGCGAGGAGCTCGAACCGGTGCGCGGCAAGGCCGAGGCGGGCGGCGTCAAGCCCGAGCATATCTTCATCGAGGATTTGCGCGAGGAGTTCGTCCGCGATTTCGTCTTCCCGATGTTCCGCGCCAACGCGGTCTACGAGGGGCAATATCTGCTCGGCACCTCGATCGCGCGGCCGCTGATCGCCAAACGCCAGATCGAGATTGCGGCGGAGACCGGCGCCGACGCGGTCGCGCACGGCGCGACGGGCAAGGGCAATGACCAGGTCCGCTTCGAACTCGGCTATTACGCGCTCAACCCCGACATCAAGGTGATCGCGCCGTGGCGCGAATGGGATCTGACGAGCCGCGCGAAGCTGATCGAGTTCGCCGAAGCGCACCAGATTCCAATAGCGAAGAACAAGCGCGGCGAGGCGCCCTTTTCGACTGACGCCAACCTGCTCCACACCTCCTCTGAAGGGCTCGTGCTCGAGGACCCGTGGCAGGAGGTTCCCGATTACGTCTATTCGCGCACCGACAATCCCGAGGACGCGCCCGATACGCCCGAGATCGTCGAGATCGATTTCGAGCGCGGCGATCCGGTCGCGATCGACGGCGAGGGGCTGAGCCCCGCGAGCCTGCTCGCGCGGCTCAACGAAAGAGGCAAGCGCCACGGCATCGGCCGGCTCGATCTCGTCGAGAACCGCTTCGTCGGCATGAAATCGCGCGGCATGTACGAGACACCGGGCGGCGAAATCTACGCCCGGGCGCATCGCGGTATCGAGAGCATCACGCTGGATCGCGGCGCGGCGCATCTTAAAGACGAGCTGATGCCGAAATATGCCGAGATGATCTATAACGGGTTCTGGTTCTCGCCCGAGCGCGAAATGTTGCAGGCGGCTATCGACCATAGTCAGGCGCATGTATCGGGCACGGTGCGGTTGAAGCT
>JACMKH010000136.1 GCA_014380205.1 Sphingomonadaceae bacterium | reverse complement strand
GCGCGCGATCGGCAGACCGAGCACGCCCGAGGCGCCGTCGGGAGAGCCCGGATCGGGACGGAAGAAGAAGGCGTGGCTGCGCGCCTCACCCTGCGCGGCGGCGGGCATCGCGTAGGCATCGCCGAGCCGCGGAGGGTCGCGCGTCAGCTCGATCGCGCTGAAGCCGAGGCTCCCCGCTTGGCCCGAGCCGACGACCAGCGCATCGGCGCCCAGCGCCTCGATCCGCTCGGGAGCGTGGCGCAGCGGCAGCTGGGCGATCGGCCCTCCGCGCACAGGCACGGCGACCGCAACGGGCGTCGCCTCGCCATAACTCTGGGTGAAGCCGCCATAGCCGTAGACGACATGCTCGCCGACGAAGCGGTTCTGGAAGCTCCAGGCATGCCCCTCGGGCTTGGGCAGCAGCCGATAATAGCGCTGTCGCGCCTCCTGCGAGCCATCGCCGAATTCGCTCAGCGGCAGGCGGAGCAGGGCGATCGTCCCTTCGGAAGCCTCCGCGCCCCACATCGCGTCGCCGCCGCTTCCCGCGCGGACGAGCACGTTCAGCATGGCATCAGCCGCATCCTCGCGGAACGAGAATTGATCGACGGGCGCGCCGCGCGCGCCGATCGCGCTTGGCGGCTCGTCGGAGAGCGACAGCCGGTAGATGTGCGAGAACGCATTGGCAGGCGGATCGTCATAGGCCCAGGCGTCCGAGATCCAGAGATAGACCGCGTTGCCCGAGACATAGAAGGTCCGCGAGCCGGGGCCGATCACGCCCGTCGCCGAGCAGCCGAGATCGGGCGCGGTGACGTCGCAGGTGGTGACGCTGTGCAGGGTCGAGACTTCGGCGTCGCGCGCGCGGAGCAGATCGCGCGCGATGTAGATCTGGCGCGGCCCCGCGATCGGGCGGAAGGCTCGATCGCCCGCATCACCACCCCAGCGCTTGACCCCGGGCAACGCCTCGAGTGGGTCGTCGCGCCATGAAAGGTTGAGCGGCGTGTAGAAGATCAGCCGGTTTCCGATCAGCCGCGAGGCATAGTTGCGCGACGAATAATAGTCGTTCGAGCGGAGCTGGTGCGCGTCCTCGAACCTCAATCGGCCGTCGGGGGAGAGGCGGAAGCGGTTGATCTCGGTTCCGCCGCGCGCATAGCTGTAGCCGACGACGATGACGCGGTCGCCCGCGATCAGCATCTCGTCATACCAGTCGCCGCGCCCATCGACGCCGGGTGGGAAAGCGTTGATCGCGTCAATCGCGCGCATTTCGCCGCCCGCGATCGAGACGGTGAACAGCCGCCCGCGCCGCAGGATGACAAGGATGTCGCCGCGGATCTTGACGATCCCGCCCTCGTCGACGCCGACCTCCTGGGTGTTGGTGATGCTCGGCGCGGCGGTCGCCCCGGCTGCGGGAGGCGGCGGAGGCGGAGGAGGAGGTGGCGGCGCCAGCGTGTAGGAGTCCGCCTGCGCCTCTGCCTCCGCCTGTTGGCGCGCCCTGATCCGGCGCAGGAAGTTGCTGAACTCCTGGTCCGAGCGGAAGGCCCTCAGGTGTGCTCGTGGAGATGCCGCTTCCCCGGCATTCGCATCCTGCGCGAACGCCGGCGTCGCGACGATTCCGAACCATGCCAGCATAAGCGCGAGAAGCAGACGCGCCGCGATCGATCGGCGGCCACCGCGCTCAAATCCCGTCATCGCCCTCTCCCTCTTCGGCCGGTTATGCGGATCGGAAGACGTAGCCGTCAACATCGCGCGCCGATGCCTATTCCGCGGCTACCACCTCGGCCTCGTCGCTCAGCGGGTAATCCAGCCGCGCGAGCATCTCCTTGGGACAGATCTGCCAGAATTTGCCGCGCCAGCGCTCCCAGTCGTCGAGGATCGCGTGGCCCCAGGCGCTCGCCGTCGCGCGCGCATGCTCCCCGACAAGCTCGAGCAGCCGCTCCTCCCAATGCGCCGAGCCGAGGCGGCGCCAGACGATCGTGTCGGGGTTGACGCGGCGCTCGAAGCTTCTTTCCTCGTCGAGAACGAAGGCCATGCCGCCGGTCATCCCCGCGCCGAAATTCTTGCCGACGCGGCCGAGAATCACCGCGACGCCGCCGGTCATATATTCGCAGCCATTGGCCCCGCAGCCCTCGATCACCGTGCGCGCGCCCGAGTTCCTGACCGCGAAGCGCTCGCCCGCGCGCCCCGCCGCGAACAGCTTGCCCGCGGTAGCGCCGTAGAGGCAGGTGTTGCCGATGATCGTATTGTCGCGCGTCTCGAGCGGCGAGGAGACGGTCGGGCGGAGCGCGATGATTCCGCCGGACAGGCCCTTGCCGACATAGTCATTGGCATCGCCGAACACCTCGAGCGTGATTCCCTTGCACAGGAACGCGCCGAGCGACTGGCCGGTCGACCCGCGCAGCCGGACGTGGATGTGGTCGTCGGCGAGCGCACTCATCCCATAGCGGCGCGTGACCTCCGAGGAGAGCCGCGTCCCCACCGCGCGGTGCGTGTTGCGCACCGTGTAGGTGAGCTGCATCCGCTCCTTGTGCGCGAAGGCGGCCTCGGCGTCGGCGATCATCTGCGCGTCGAGGCTGTCGGGGACTTCGTTCCGCCAGCTGTCGAGGCTGAAGCGGCGTTCCTCGTCGGGCGCGTCGACCTTGGCGAGGATCGGGTTCAAATCGAGATCGTCGAGATGCTCGGCGCCGCGGCTGACCTGGCGCAACAGCTCGGTGCGCCCGATCACCTCGTCGAGCCGGCGGAAGCCGAGCTTGGCGAGAATCTCGCGGACCTCCTCGGCGATGAAGCTCATCAGATTGATCACCTTCTCGGGCGTGCCGACAAACTTGTCGCGCAGCCGCTCGTCCTGCGTGCACACGCCGACCGGGCAGGTGTTCGAATGGCACTGGCGCACCATGATGCAGCCCATCGCGATCAGGCTCAGCGTGCCGATGCCGAACTCCTCGGCGCCGAGGATCGCGGCGATGACGATGTCGCGCCCGGTCTTGAGCCCGCCGTCGGTGCGCAGCCGGACGCGATGCCTGAGGCCGTTGAGCGTGAGCACCTGGTTGACCTCGGAAAGCCCCATCTCCCAAGGCGTGCCCGCGTATTTGATCGAGGTCTGGGGTGACGCGCCGGTGCCGCCGACATGGCCCGCGACGAGGATCACGTCGGCGTGCGCCTTGGCGACCCCCGCCGCGACCGTCCCGATCCCCGCCGAGCTCACCAGCTTGACGCAGACGCGCGCGCGCGGGTTGATCTGCTTGAGGTCGTAGATCAGCTGGGCGAGATCCTCGATCGAATAGATGTCGTGGTGCGGCGGCGGCGAGATCAGCCCGACGCCCGGGGTCGCGTGGCGCAGCCTGGCGATCAGCTCGGTGACCTTGAAGCCGGGCAGCTGTCCGCCCTCGCCGGGCTTGGCGCCCTGCGCGACCTTGATCTCGATCTCGTCGCAGGCGTTCAAATATTCCGCCGTCACGCCGAAGCGCCCGCTCGCGATCTGCTTGACGCCGCTGTTGGCGTTGTCGCCGCTCGGCCTCGGCGCATAGCGCGACGAATCCTCGCCGCCCTCGCCCGAGACCGCGCGTGCGCCGATCCGGTTCATCGCGATCGCGAGCGTCTCATGCGCCTCGGGCGAAAGCGCGCCGAGGCTCATTCCGGGCGTGACGAAGCGGCGGCGGATCTCGGTGATCGCCTCGACCTCGTCGATCGGCGCGGCCTCGGCCGCCCAGTTGAACTCGAGCAGGTCGCGCAGATTGATCGGGTCCTGGTCCTTCACGCCGCGCGCGAACTGGAGATAGCTCGTGTAGCTATCGGTCGCGACCGCGTTCTGGAGCAGGTGCATGAGCTGCGCCGACCAGGCGTGCGCCTCGCCGCTCGCGCGCTGGCGGTAGAAGCCACCGATCGGCAAGGTGACCACCGCCGGGTCCCATGCCGCTTCGTGGCGCATCGTCGCGTTCAACTGGAGCGAGCCATAGCCCTCGCCCGAAATCTTGGCGGGCATGCCCGGGAAGAACTCGTCGACCAGCGCGCGGCTCAATCCCACCGCCTCGAAATTGTAACCGCCGCGATAGGAGGAGATCACCGCGATCCCCATCTTGGACATGATCTTGAGCAGCCCCTCGCCGATCGCGTGGCAATAGTTGTCGATGCAATCGTCGAGTCCGAGATCGCCGCATAGCCCGCGCGCGTGGCGATCGGCGATCGCCGCCTCGGCGAGCCAGGCGTTGACCGTGGTCGCGCCGACCCCGATCAGCACCGCGAAAAAATGCGGATCGAGGCATTCGGCCGAGCGGACGTTGATCGAGGCGTAGGAGCGCAGCCCCTTGCGCTTCAAATGGGTGTGCACAGCCGCCGCCGAGAGGATCGCCGAGATGGCGATGCGGCCGGGGCCGCTCGCCTCGTCGGTAAGGAACAGCTCGATCCGCCCCTCGCGCACCGCCTGCTCGGCCTCGCGCCGCACGCGCGCGATCGCCTCGCGGAGGCTTTCGCCTTCGGCGAAGGTGCAGTCGATCTCGGCGGCCAGCGCGCCGAAATATTCCCTGAGCGTCCCCCATTGGCGGCTGGTGAGCACGGGGGTCTCGCAGATCAGGATGCTTTCCTGGATCGTCTCGCGGTCGAGGATGTTCGAGTGGTTGTTGAACCGCGTCTTGAGGCTCATCACGTGGCGCTCGCGCAGCGAGTCGATCGGCGGGTTGGTGACCTGGCTGAAATTCTGGCGGAAGAACTGGCTCAAGGGGCGCGGGTTGAGCGAGATCACCGCGAGCGGCGTGTCGTCGCCCATCGATCCGATCGCCTCCTTGCCCGTTTCGATCATCGGCGCGAGGATCAGCTCCATGTCCTCCATCGTCTGCCCCGCCGCGACCTGGCGGCGGACGAGTTCGGCGCGATCGAAGCGCGGCGCGTGATCGGCCTTGGGCGCCGGCAGCTCCTCGAAGCGCAGGAAGCCCTTGACCCAGTCGGCATAGGGCTGCTCGGCGGCGATCCGGTCCTTGAGCGCGGCGTCGTCGAGCAGCTCGCCCGCGTCGAGGTCGATCCCGATCATCTGGCCGGGGCCGAGCTGGCCTTTGCGCACGATCTGGCTCTCGGGGACGACGACCATCCCGGTCTCGGAGCCGACGATGAGCAGCCCGTCCTGCGTCAGCGTCGTGCGCAGCGGCCTGAGCGCGTTGCGGTCCATCCCCGCGATCGCCCAGCGCCCGTCGGTCATCGCGAGCGCGGCGGGCCCGTCCCACGGCTCCATCACGCTGGCGAGATATTCGTACATCCGGCAATGCGCGGCGGGCATCTCGTCGTCGTGCTGCCACGCCTCGGGGATCAGCATCAGCTTGGCGGTGGGCGCGTCGCGGCCTGATCGGCAGATCGCCTCGAACACCGCGTCGAGCGCGGCGGTGTCCGACGATCCCGCCGGGATCAGCGGCTTGATCTCCTCCGAATGCTCGCCGAAGGCGAGGCTCGCCATCTTGATCTCGTGACTTTCCATCCAGTTGCGGTTGCCGCGGATGGTGTTGATCTCGCCGTTGTGCGCGAGGCAGCGGAACGGCTGGGCAAGCCACCACTGCGGGAAGGTGTTGGTCGAATAGCGCTGGTGGAAGATCGCGACGCGGCTCTCGAAGCGCGCGTCGGAGAGGTCGGGATAGAAGTCGGCGAGCGATTCGGCGAGGAACAGCCCCTTGTAGATGATCGATCGGCACGACAGGCTGCACACATAGAAATCGCGCACCTGCGCCGCGACGATGCGCTTCTCGATGCGCTTCCTAATCAGGAACAGGTCCTTCTCGAACTCGGCCGCGCCGGCGGCGGCGGGGAGCGGCCCCGCGATCATGATCTGCTCGATCTCGGGCCGTGTCGCCTGCGCCTTGGCGCCGATCACCGAGATGTCGACGGGGACCTGGCGCCAGCCGTAGATCGTGTAGCCGAAATCGATGATCTCGCTCTCGACGATCGTGCGGCAGGTCTCCTGCGCGGCGAGATCGGTCCGGGGCAGGAACACCATGCCGACCGCGAGCCGGTTGGGCAGCGGCCGGTGCCCCGAATCGGCGATCGCGTCGTCGAAGAAGCGCACGGGCAGATCGACATGAATCCCCGCCCCGTCCCCGGTCTTCCCGTCGGCGTCGACCGCCCCGCGATGCCACACCGCGCGGAGGGCTTCGATCCCCGCCTCGACGACGCGCCGCGAAGGCTTGCCGTCGACCGCCGCGACGAGGCCCACGCCGCATGCATCCGACTCTAGCTCGGGGCGATACATACCCTCGGCGGCGAGGCGGGTGCGCTGGGCGTCATCGGTCATGGCAGTCATCGCTCAGGCCGCCTCTCTTATAGCCGTTCCAACCCGCTCAGCCTTCGCTTTCAGGAATCCGTGTATATGCCCCGCGACATCCCTCCCGTCGCGGATCGCCCAGACCACCAGGCTCGCCCCGCGGACGATGTCCCCCGCCGCGAACACGCCGTCGAGGCTGGTCATCATGCTGCGGTGGTCGACGCGCAGCGTTCCCCAACGCGTCACCGAAAGCTCGGGGCTGCCGAACAGGCGGGGCAGGTCCTCGGCGTCGAAGCCGAGCGCCTTGATGACGAGATCGGCGTCGATCTGGAATTCGCCGCCGGGGTCGACCTCGGGGGCGCGTCGGCCGGTCGCGTCAGGGGTGCCGAGGCGCATCGCGGTCGCGCGGACGCCGGAGACGTGGCCCGTCCCGTCGAACGCCTGCGGGGCCGAGAGCCAGACGAACTCGACGCCTTCCTCCTCGGCGTTGCGGACCTCGTTCTGCGATCCCGGCATGTTGTCGCGGTCGCGCCGGTAGAGGCATTTGACCGAATTCGCGCCCTGGCGGACCGCGGTGCGCACGCAGTCCATCGCGGTGTCGCCACCGCCGATGACGACGACATGCTTTCCCGCCGCGTCGAGCGCGCCGCTGTCGAAATCCGCGACCGCCTCGCCGAATCCCTTGCGGTTCGAGGCGATCAGATAGTCGAGCGCCTCGACCACGCCGGGCGCGCCGACGCCGGGGGCCTTGAGCTCGCGCGGCAGGTAGACACCCGTCGCGATCAGCAGCGCGTCGTGGCGTTCGCGCAGCGCGTCGAGGCTCGCGTCGCGGCCGACCTCGAAGCTCTCGTAGAAGACGATGCCGCTGTCGCGCAGCCGTTCGATTCGTCGCATCACCACGGGCTTCTCGAGCTTGAAGCCGGGGATGCCGTAGGTGAGGAGCCCGCCCATGCGGTCGTGGCGGTCGTAGACATGAACCGCGTAGCCGTGGCCGCGCAGATATTCGGCCGCGCTGAGACCGGACGGCCCCGCGCCGACGATCCCGACCGACTGGTCGGAGCGGTCGCGCATCGGGCGGATCGGCTCGACCCAGCCTTGCTCCCAGGCGGTGTCGGTAATGAACTTCTCGACCGCGCCGATCGTCACCGCGCCGTGCCCCGAGAACTCGATCACGCAATTGCCCTCGCAGAGCCGGTCCTGCGGGCAGATGCGGCCGCAGATCTCGGGCATCGTCGAGGTCGCGTTGGAAAGCTCATAGGCCTCGCGCAGCCGGCCCTCGGCGGTGAGCTTGAGCCAGTCGGGGATGTGGTTGTGGAGCGGGCAATGGTTCGAGCAATAGGGCACGCCGCATTGCGAGCAGCGCGACGATTGCTCCTCGGCCCGCTCGATCGCCCAGCCGCGCGCGATCTCGGCGAAATCGTCCGCGCGCTCGGCGGCATCGCGCTTGGGAGGATAGGCCTGCGCCTTCCCGACGAAGGTGAGCATCTCGGACATCGGCGCTCGGGCTAGTTCGAAAAGCCGCGCATGTCACGCGAATTTAGGGATATATGACAGCATTATTGCCTATTCGATCGGTCAGTGGCGATTTTTCCAAGAAAACTGCGCGCAACATTCTTTCATAAAGGCCGAATCGGATCTATCGCAGCATGAGCCACAGGATCGCGAGCGTTCCGGCCACGATCCGGTACCAAGCAAAGGGCGCGAAGCCGTAGCGGCCGACGATTGCCATGAACCAGCGGATCACGACGCGCGCGACGACGAAGGAAACGACGAAGCCGAGCGCGATCAGCCCCCAATCAACGCCGGCCGTTGTCCCGGAATAATTCCTCGCCACCTGCAGCGAGGTCGCGCCGAGCATCGTCGGGACCGCGAGGAAGAAGCTGAACTCGGCGGCGGTGCGGCGCTCGATGCCGAGCGCGAGCGCGCCCATGATCGTCGCCCCCGATCGGCTCACGCCGGGCACCATCGACATGCACTGGATCACGCCGATCCCGAGCGCGCGCTTGAGTGGGATCGCGGCGATGCCCGGCTCGATCCGCGCCGAGGGAACCCAGGCCTCGATCGCGAGGATCGCCATCCCGCCGAGCACGAGCGCGACCGCGACCACCATCGCGTTGCCGAGCAGCGCCTCGATATTGTCGATCAGCAGGACGCCGAGCACGGCCGAGGGCAGGAAGGCGATCGCGATGTTGATCGTGAAACGCCGCGCGCCCGCGTCGCGTGCGAACAGGCCCGTCGCGACGCTCCAGAAGGTCCGCCAATAGAGCACGATCACCGCCAGGATCGCACCGAGCTGGATGACGACGTTGAAGGTCGCCCAGTCCTCGGCGCGATAGCCGAGCAGCTCGGCGGCGAGGATCAGATGCCCGGTCGAGGAGACCGGGATGAACTCGGTGAGCCCCTCGACGATGCCGAGCAGGATGACGGTGAGGATCAGCGGCATGCGGTCAGGCCGCGCCCATCGTCTTGCGGGCAAAACGGCCGTGGTCGCGGTAGCGGACTAGCCAGCCCTCGGCGACCGCCGCGAGCGGGCGCGGCGCGATCCCGAACGCCTCGAAGCCGGGCGCGCCCTCGCTTGCCACATTGGGCGTCTGGAGCATCAGCCACTGGTCCCAGGTCAGCGGCACGCCGGGCAGGAAGCCCAGCCGCGCCATCCCGCGCGCGGCGATGTCCGGGACCTCGATCAGCGTCTTGCCGCTGCGCCCGATCGCCTCGGCGACGAAGCGGTTGATCTCGAGCATCGTCATAACCTGCGGCCCGCCGAGCTCATAGGTTTTGCCGCCATGCGTCGCGGGATCGAGCGCCGCCGCCGCGACGGCGCGCGCGACATCGGCGACATAGGCGGGCTGGAAGCGCGCCTGCGGCGCGATCACGGGCATCGGGCCGGGCAGCCGCGCCATCGCGGCGAACTTGTTAATGAACCGGTCCTCGGGGCCGAACAGGATCGAGGGCCGCACGATCGTCGCGCCGGGCATCGCGGCGCGCACAGCCTCCTCGCCGAGCCCCTTGGTCCGTGCGTAGCGCGATTCGGCCTCGCGGCTCGCGCCGATCGCCGAAACCTGGACGAAGCTCTCCGCGCCCGCCTCAGCCGCCGCGCGCGCGGCGTTGCGCGCGCCCTCGACATGGAGCTTCTCGAAATCGCCCGCGAGCACGCCGACCAGATTGACCGTGGCGTTCGCGCCCTCGGCCGCGCGGCTCAGCGTCTCGGGCCGAGTCACGTCGGCCGAGACGAACTGGATCTGCCCGAGCCCGCCGAGCGGTTTGAGGAAGAAGGCGTCGCCCGGATTGCGCTCGGCGATGCGGATGCGCGCGCCCCGGCGCAGCAGCTCCTGCGCGACATAGCGCCCGAGGAACCCGCCCCCGCCGAACAGCGTGACCAGCCTCTCGATCATGCGCGCCGCGACTCCCGATGATGCGCCCCGCCAATGCCCTGCAGCGCCGCCCGATTCAAGCGGGGCAAGGCCCACGCGCCGGAGGTGACATCCGCGCCCGGGCTGCCTAAGTCCGCGCCATGCTGACCGTGGCCGAGGCGCAGGCGCGTCTTTCCGATCTGATCGCGAGCGCGCGCAAGGCGGGGGCCGACGCGGCCGACGCGATCTATGTCGGCGGCGCGGCGACCGAGGTGCAGGTGCGGCTCGGCGCGCTCGAGGATGTCCAGCGTTCCGAAGGAGAGGAGATCGGGCTGCGGTTGTTCGTCGGCAAGCGATCGGCGAGCGTCTCCTCCTCGGACCTTTCCGATGCCGCGCTCGATGCGCTGGCCGTGCGCGCGGCGGCGATGGCGCGCGAGGCCCCCAAAGACGATTACGCCGGGCTCGCGCCCGAGGATCGGCTGTTCGCCGGCCCGCTGCCCGATCTCGACATGGACGACGGCGGCGAGGC
>JACMKH010000135.1 GCA_014380205.1 Sphingomonadaceae bacterium | reverse complement strand
CGGCGAGCGGCGCGAGATCGGGGACCTGGCTGCCGATATGAACCGCGACGCCGCGCACCGCGAGCGCGGGGAGCCGCTCGGCGAGCGCATAGGCGGCGGGCGCCGCGGCGAAGGGCACGCCGAACTTGTTCTCTGCGCCGCCCGTCGAAATCTTGGCGTGGCCGCCCGCGACGACATCGGGATTGATCCGGAAGGCGATCGGCGCCTCGATTCCAAGCGATCGGGCCACGCCGCTCAGCGTCTCGGCCTCGGGCGCCGACTCGAGGTTGAACTGGCCGATCCCCGCCTTGAGCGCCTCGGCCATCTCGGCCTCGGTCTTGCCCACGCCCGAGAAGATGATCTTGTCGGCGGCCATTCCCGCCGCGAGCGCGCGCGCGATCTCGCCCCCCGAGACCACGTCGGCGCCCACGCCCATTCGCGCTAGCGTCGCGAGCACCGCCTGGTTGGGATTGGCCTTGACCGCATAGGCGATCAGCGTGTCGCCCAGCCCCGCGATCGCCTCGCGAAAGACGCGGACGTGGCGCTCGATCGTGGCGGTCGAATAGACGTAGACGGGCGTGCCGACCTTATCGGCGATCTCGGCCAGCGGCACGTCTTCCGCATGGATGGCGCCGTCGCGAAGATCGAAGTGGTTCAATCCTCACCCCGGCGGCGGGAGATCGAAGCGGTCGTCCTGGCGTTCCTCCGACCGGCGGAAGACCTCGTCGACGCGCGTCGGGCGCTGCTCGGTGGTCGGCGCGAGCAGCTCCTCGGTGGTCGGCGCCTCGGCCGCCATCGCGGGCGCGACGGGCATCGATTCGCCAACGGCGGGGCGCAGATCCTCGCGCGCGCCGCACGCGGGCGCGAGCAGGATCACGGCAAAGGCGAGATGCTTCCTCATCGCTCCATTCCCAACGCGGCGCGCGCCTCGGCGATGCGCGCGCGGACCTGATCGGGCGCGGTGCCCCCGAAGCTCGTCCGGCTCGCGACCGACGCCTCGACCGTGAGCACATCATAGACCCCGGGACCAATCCGTCCATCGATCCCGCGCAATTCGTCGAGGCTGAGCTCGGCGAGGCGCACGCGCATCTCCTCGGCGCGGCGCACCGCGGCGCCGGTGATATGGTGCGCCTCGCGGAACGGAACCCCCGCCTCGCGCACGAGCCAGTCGGCGAGATCGGTCGCGGTCGAGAAGCCCGAATCGGCGGCGGTGCGCATATGCTCGGGGTAGAAAGTCAGCGAGTCGATCATCCCCGTCATCGCCGCGACGCTCAGCGCGAGCAGGTCGTGCGCTTCGAACACGGGCGGCTTGTCGTCCTGCATGTCCTTCGAATAGGCGAGCGGCAACCCCTTCATCGTGATCACCAGCGCGGTCATGCAGCCCGCGATCCGCCCGGCATGGCCGCGGACGAGCTCGGCGGCATCGGGGTTTCGCTTCTGCGGCATGATCGACGAGCCGGTCGAAAAATCGTCGGGCAGACGCACGAAGCAGAACGGCTGGCTCGCCCAGATGATGATTTCCTCGGCAAGGCGCGAGAGATGGAGCGCGCATTGCGTCGCGGCCATCAAATAGTCGAGCGCGAAATCGCGGTCCGAGACCGAATCGAGCGAATTAGCGGTGGGTCCGTCGAAGCCGAGCGAGGCGGCGGTCCATTCGCGGTCGATCGGGAAGCTCGTGCCCCCGAGCGCCGCCGCGCCAAGCGGGCAGCGGTTGAGCCGCGCGCGCGCGTCGGCGAAGCGCGAACGGTCGCGCGCGATCATCTCGTGATAGGCCATGAGATGGTGACCGAGCGTGACCGGCTGCGCGACCTGGAGATGGGTGAATCCGGGCATCACAGTATCGGCATGATCGGCGGCGCGCGTCACCAACGCGCGCTGGAGATCGGCGAGCCCCGCCTCGACCGCGTCGATCGCGTCGCGCACCCAGAGCCGGAAATCGGTCGCGACCTGATCGTTACGCGAGCGCGCGGTGTGAAGCCTCCCAGCGACCGGCCCCACCAGCTCGGCGAGCCGCGCCTCGACATGCATGTGGATGTCCTCGAGCGCGGGATCCTCGGTCAGCCCGCCCGCTTCGAACTCTTGCTCGATCCGATCGAGACCGTCGCCGATGATCTCGGCGTCGGCGGCGCTCACGATCCGTTTCGCGGCAAGCATAGCGAGATGCGCGCGGCTCGCCGCGAGGTCGTGCCGCCAGAGCCGCTTGTCGAACCCGATCGAGGCGTTAATCTCGCGCATCACCGCAGCGGGGCCCTCGGCGAAGCGCCCGCCCCACATCCGATTGGAGCTGTCATTGCGCCCGCTGATCGCCCTGCTCCCCGCGCTGCTGCTGGTCGCCGGCTGCGATAGGCGCGGCGCCGAAACGCCGCAAGCGCGCGCGCCGGGCGAGGAGGGTGCGGCCGAAGGCCCCGCGCTGCCCGATGCGAGCGGCTATCAGGGCCAGGAGATGGGGCGCGTCTCGATCGACTATCGCGGCATGGCCGCGCCCGACGCGCCGATCGGACTGCCCGGCGGGCAGGACGGGCAGCTCTCCGATTTCGAGGGCCGCCCGCTGCTGGTCAACCTCTGGGCGACCTGGTGCGCGCCGTGCATCGCCGAGCTGCCCACGCTCGAGGCGCTCGCGGGACGGACCGAGGGCGAGCTCAAGGTGCTCACGGTAAGCCAGGATCTGCAGGGCGCCGAGGTCGTCACCCCCTTCCTCGCCGAACGCGGCTTGCGCCGGCTCGAGCCGTGGCTCGACCCGGAGAACGCGATCATGTCCGCGCTCGGGATCGAGTCGCTCCCGGTGACGATCCTCTACGATTCGGACGGTGCCGAGCTGTTCAGGGTCTATGGCGGGATGGATTGGAACGGCGAGCGCGCTCAGAGGCTGATCGACGGCGCGCTGGGCCGCTAATTTTCTAAAAGCGCGGGAGTCGAAGTGGAAGAAATCCGGGACGGGAGCAGCGATTTCATCCTCGCGCGAGGGCTGCCGTTCGTCGCCTATCTGCTGCGACGCTTGTCGGATCGGATGGTGGCCGATGCCGGCGCATTCTACGCGCGGCTGGGTATCGTCGCCCCGGCGCGGACCGCCTCGACGCTGCGGTTGCTGGCCGATCAAGGGCCGCAGAGCGTCACGCAGATCGCCCAGCGGCTCAAGCAATCGCATCCGCTGGTGATCACCTGGATTCGCCAATTGGCTAAGCTCGGCTTCGTGTCGTCGTCCGTCGATCCCGCGGATCGACGCCGGACGCTCGTCTCTCTCACCGACGCGGGCGGCGACGAAGCCCGCCGCATGGCCGCCGCGCTCGAGCGGCTTGGACGGGCCTATGAATCGGTGCTTGAGGAGGCCGGGGACGACGTCTTCGGCGCGCTGTGCCGGATCGCGGAGCGACTGGATAAGGGCGGACTAGAGGGCGAGCTGCGGCGCGACGAGAGCTGAGGCCGCTTTCAATCCCGCAGCAACTCGTTGATGCTGGTCTTCGAGCGCGTTCGCGCGTCGACGCGCTTGACGATCACCGCGCAATAGAGACTCGGTCCGCCCGAGGCGCTCGGCAACGCGCCGGGGACGACGACCGAATAGGCCGGGACGCGGCCGCGGAAGATCTCGCCGCCGTCGCGATCGACGATCTTGGTCGAGGCGCCGATGTAGACGCCCATCGAGAGCACCGCGCCTTCGCCGACGATCACCCCCTCGGCGACCTCGGCGCGCGCGCCGATGAAGCAGCCGTCCTCGATGATCGTCGGATTGGCCTGGAGCGGCTCGAGCACGCCGCCGATCCCCGCGCCGCCCGAGATGTGGACGTCGCGGCCGATCTGCGCGCAGCTCCCCACCGTCGCCCAGCCGTCGATCATCGAATTCTCGCCGACATAGGCGCCGATGTTGACGAAGCTCGGCATCAGCACCGCGCCCTTGCCGATGAACGCGCCGTGGCGGACGATCGAGCCGGGGACCGCGCGGAAGCCCGCCGCGCGGAAGCGGTTCTCGCCCCAGTCGGCGAATTTCGAGGGCACCTTGTCCCACCAGTGGCCGCCGCCGCTCGATCCCTCGATCAGCGCCATGTCGTTGAGGCGGAAAGAGAGCAGCACCGCCTTTTTGAACCATTGGTGGACCACCCATTGCCCGCCGACCTTCTCGGCGACGCGCGCCTCGCCCGAATCGAGCAGCTCGAGCGCGGTCTCCACCGCGTCGCGGAGCTCGCCGTGGGTGGCGAGGCCGACACGTTCTCGGTCGTCCCAACCCGCCTCGATCACGCGCTGAAGCTCGTCGGTCATGCCGCCTCCGTCATATCCCTGAGCCATGGGCCCAGCTCGCCCGTTTCGAAATCGATATACGCGGGTTCGGCCTCGTGCGAGCCCCGTTCGGAGCCGTTGTCGATCCACAGCGTGGTCATGCCGAGCGCTTTGGCGGGCGCGAGGTTGCGCGCCATGTCCTCGGCGAACAGCGCCGACTCGGGGTCGATGTCGAGCGTGGCGCACATGGCGCGATAGCTCGCGATCTCGGGCTTGGGGACATAGTTGCACGCATGGATGTCGTGGATCGCTTCGAAGCTTTCCGACAGGCCGAGCCGCGCGAGCACGCGGCGGGCATAGGGCGCGTCGCCGTTGGTGAAGACGAGCTTGCGGCCGGGTAGCGCGCCGATCGCCTCGGCCCGCGCGCGGTCCTCGGCGATCACCTCGACATCGATGTCATGGACGAAATCGAGGAACTCTCCCGGCTCGACGCCATGCGCCTCCATCAGCCCCGAAAGCGTGGTGCCGTGCGAATGGAAGAAGCCCTTCTGGATGGCCCGCGCCTCCTCGGGCCCGACATCGAGCAACCGAGCGATATATTCGCCCATGCGTACGTCGATCTGGCCGAAGAGATTGGCGGAGGCCGGGTAGAGCGTGTTGTCGAGATCGAAGATCCAGGTTGTGATGTGTGCAAGTGCGGAGTGCATTAAACCGTAAAGCTCTCGCCGCAGCCGCAGGCACCCTTGGCGTTGGGGTTGGCGAAGACGAAGCCGGCGGCGAAATCGTCCTCGACCCAGTCCATCGTCGAGCCGATCAGATAGAGGATCGAGCCCGCATCGACATAGAAGTGGCCGCCCGGCGTCACGATCTTCTCGTCGAGCGGATCGGGATCGGTGATGTAATCGACCGAATAGGCGAGGCCCGAGCAGCCGCGGCGCGGGGTCGAGAGCTTGACGCCGGCCGCGCCCTCGGGGGCCTGCGCCATCAGCGCGGCGATGCGCGCCTCGGCGGTCGGGGTGAGGATAAGCGCGGCGGGTCGGGGGCGCATGGTCGTGGCCATCACAGCATCCCCAGCTCGAGCCGCGCTTCGTCGGTCATCTTGCTCGGGTCCCAAGGCGGATCCCAGACGAGCACGACCTCGGCGTCGCCGACGCCCGGGACCGCACCGACGCGCAGCTCGACTTCGCCGGGCATCGACTCGGCGACGGGGCAGTGCGGCGTGGTCAAGGTCATCGTGACGACCGCGTGGCCGTCCGCGCCGACCTCGACATTGTAGATCAGTCCGAGATCGTAGATGTTCACGGGAATTTCGGGATCGTAGATGTCCTTGAGCGCCTCGATCACCGCCTCGTAAAGGTCGCCGCCGGGCTCGCCGGAGCCCTCTTGGGCCGGCTTTTGCGCAAGGAATCCTTCGAGATAGTCGCGCTCGCGCGGCGTCACGTCCACGTCCCCAACGCGCGCGCGGGGCGGGGTCTCGACCCGGTCGACCTTCTCCGCGACGATCCTGCGCTGCTCGTTCACCCGAAAATCCTCGTCACCCGCTCGATCCCCCGCACCAGCGCCGCGACATCGTTCGCACCGTTATACACTCCGAAGCTCGCCCGCGCCGTCGCCTCGACGCCGAGATGCGCCATCAGCGGCTGTGCGCAATGATGCCCCGCGCGGATCGCGACTCGCTCCTCGTCCAATATGGTCGCGACATCGTGCGGATGCACCCCCTCGACCGCGAAGCTGACGATTCCCGCGCCATCGTCGGGTCCGAACAGGCGCACCGAGTTGAGCGATCCGAGCGCATCGCGCGTCGCGGCGACGAGCGCGTGCTCGTGACGCGCGATTGCGCCGAGCCCGATCTCCTCGACATAGTCGATCGCGGCGTGGAGGCCGAGCGCGCCGACGATGTGCGGCGTCCCCGCCTCGAAGCGCGCCGGCGGCGGGGCG
>JACMKH010000134.1 GCA_014380205.1 Sphingomonadaceae bacterium | reverse complement strand
GGGGGCGGACCGCGGCGCGGGGCGCGTGGGGCCGGGCGCATCGGGCGCGGGCGCGCCGGGCGACGGCGAAGGGGGCGGCGGGGGCGCGGGAGCGGGATCGCCGAAGCCTTCGGGGAGCAGCGATTCGGGCGCGTCCTGCCCCAGCGCGGGCAGGCTCAGCGCGGCGAGCGCGCTCCCCGCCGCGAGCGCGATGAGCAGCGGCCTAGCGCGCAAGCGCATTGTCCGGAACGGCCATCTCGATGGTCCGCGTCTCGACCTCGGTGTCGATCGTCGAGAGATACCAGCCGCCGCCGAGGATGACGATCACGATGAGCAGGAACAGCAGCGTCGAACGGGACATGACGGGCCTTGCGCGAGGGGTGGCGCGGAGCTTTTGCCGCTGGCGTCGCGAAAGTCTATAGCCTTGGCGATGACCCCCGCCACCCAAGAGCCAATCGCGCAGGCGGGCGATCGCGACGCCGCGATCGCCGCCTGGAGGGAGCGCCCGATCGTGCTCGTCGGGCTTATGGGGACGGGCAAGTCGACGATCGGGCGGCGGCTCGCGGCGCGGCTCAATCTCCCGTTCACCGACGCCGACCAGGAGATCGAGGCGGCGGCGGGGATGAGCGTCGGCGAGATTTTCGAGCGCTTCGGCGAACCCTATTTTCGCGACGGCGAGCGCCGCGTGATCGCGCGGCTGATCGATGGCGCGCCCAAGGTAATCGCGACCGGCGGCGGCGCGTTCATCAACGAAGAGACGCGGGCGCTGATCCTCGCGACGGGGGTGGCGATCTGGCTCGACGCCGATCTCGATACGCTCGCCGAAAGGGTCGCGCGCCGCGACACGCGCCCGCTGCTCAAGGGCCGCGACCCGCGCGAGACGCTCGCCGAGCTCGCCGCCGCGCGCAACCCTATCTACGCTGAGGCGCATCTCCACATCCGCAGCGAGACCCAGCCGCACGAGGCGACCGTCGACAAGATCCTCGAGGCGCTTCGTAAATGACGACCGTGCGCGTCCCCCTCGGCGAACGCAGCTACGACGTGCTGATCGAGCGAGGCGCGCTCGCCCGCGCGGGCGAGCTGCTCGCGCCCTATGCCACGACCGGGCGGCTGGTGATTGTCACAGACGGCAATGTCGCCTCGGCGCAGCTCCCCAAGCTGCTCGCCGCGCTCGACGGCGCGGGGATCGCGCATGCGGCGATCGTGCTTCCGCCCGGCGAGGCGAGCAAGAGCTGGACGAGCCTCGAGGCGCTGACCGACCGGCTGCTCGATCTCGGCGTCGAGCGCGGCGAATGCCTCGTCGCGCTCGGCGGCGGGGTGATCGGCGACCTCGCGGGGTTCGCGGCGGCGATCGTCAAGCGCGGCTGCGGCTTCGTCCAGATCCCGACCACCCTGCTCGCGCAGGTCGACAGCGCGGTCGGCGGCAAGACCGCGATCAACAGCCGCGCGGGCAAGAATCTGGTCGGCGCGTTCCACCAGCCGCGCTTCGTGCTGATCGATCCCGAGGTGCTCGACACGCTCCCGCCTCGCGAGCTGCGCGCGGGCTATGCCGAGGTGGTCAAATACGGACTGATCGACGACGCCGATTTCTTCGCCTGGTGCGAGGCGAACGGCGCGGCGCTGCTCGCGGGCGATGCCGACTCGCGCGTTCACGCGATCGCGCACAGCGTCGCCGCCAAAGCGCGGATCGTCGGCGAGGACGAGCGCGAAACCATCGGCCGCCGCGCGCTGCTCAACCTCGGCCACACCTTCGGCCACGCGCTCGAGGCCGAGACGGGCTTCTCCGACGCGCTGCTCCACGGCGAGGCGGTCGCCGCGGGAATGGCGCTCGCATTCCGTTTCTCCGCGCGCAAGGGGCTGTGCCTCGCGATCGACGCCGAACGCGTCGCCGCGCATCTTCGCGCGGCGCGGCTCCCCGACGGGCTCGCCGCCGCAGGCGTCGAAACGGCGGGCCCTACGCTTGTCGCGCACATGGCGCACGACAAGAAGATCGAGGGCGGTCGCCTCCCCTTTCTGCTCGCGCGCGGCATCGGCGAGACCTTCCTCGCACGCGACATCGACCTCGCCGAAGTCGCCGCCTTTCTCGACGACGAGGCCTTCGCGCCCGCTAGCTAGGCTGGTCGAACGGCTTCGACTGCGCCGTCCCGAAGCTCAGCTCGGCGCCGGCGTGGAGATCGCCCGCCTCGTGCTGCGCGCTGAGCCGACCCTTGTCGCGCGCGCGATACTCGTCCTCGACGCGAGCGACGAACCCGTCGTCGAGCTCGAGCTGGATCATCGCATTGCGCGCCATCAGCACCGCCGATTCGTAAACCTCGCGAACCGCGCTTTCGACCTTGGCGCCTTTGACGGCGAGCAGATGGCGCCGGTCATAGACGCGAACGAACAGCTTGGCCTTGGGGAAGGCCATCGTGACGGGCGCGAGCGCCTCGGCGTCGAGATCCTGGCCGTCGATGCAGAACAGGATCGCCTCGGCGCGCTCGGCCCCCGCCTGGCGGAGCAGATCGATCCGCGTGCCGTCGCCGTAGTAGATTTTGCGCCCATATTCCTGCGAGACGTCGATCTGGGCGGGATGCCAGTCGATCACCGTCACCGAAAAGTTGGCCGCGATCAGCATCTGCGAGACGGTCTGACCGAAGCGGCCGTGGCCGACGACGATCACGCTCGCCTCCTCGGCCGCTTCCGGCCCGTCGAGGTCGTCACGCGCCTCCTTCTGCTGGACCCCGCCGAAGCGCCGCCCGAGCGCCATCAGGAAGGGGGTGGTCGCCATCGACAGCGTCACTACCGCGCCGAACAGGCTCGCCGCCTCGGGATCGATCAGCAGCGCGCGCTGCGCCTCGGCGAACAGCACGAAGGCGAACTCGCCGCCCTGGCTGAGCAACATGCCGAGCACGAACGCCGCGCGCAGGCTCGCGCCGAACGCGCGCGCGAGACCGAAGATGATCGCGATCTTGGTAACGATCAACGCCGCCGCCATGGTGATCACGAACAGCGGGTTGGCGAGCACCGCCTGAACGTCGAGCATCATCCCGACCGCGAGGAAAAACAGCCCGAGCAGGATCGAACGGAACGGATCGACATCGGCCTCGAGCTCGTGGCGATAGGGCGAATCGGCGAGCATCACCCCCGCGACGAACGCGCCGAGCGCCATCGAAAGCCCGAGCGCATCCATCAGCGCGGCGGCGAGGAACACGGTGAACAACCCCGCGACGATGAACAGCTCGCGCTCGGCGATGCGGCCGACGAGGCGGAGCAGGGGGTTGAGCAGATAGCGCCCCGCGAGCACGAGCCCGACCACCGCGAGCACGCTGTAGATCGCGAGCAGCCAGCCCGGCGGCGCGCCCGGATCGGCCGGCGCGCGCGACAGCGCTGCGACCACCGTCAACAGCGGGACGATCGACAGGTCCTGGAACAGCAGGATCGAGAAGGCGCGCTCGCCCGCGGGGGTGTTGAGCCGGCCTTGCGACTGGAGCAGCGGCAGCACCTGCGCGGTCGAGGAGAGCGCGAGCGGCAGCCCAAGCGCGAGCGCCGCGCCCCAGCTGAAACTGGTCGCGAGCAGGATCAGCCCCGCGATGGCGAGCCCGCACGTCACGACCTGGAGCAGCCCAAGCCCGAAAATCTCGCGCCGCATCCGCCACAATCGGCTCGGCGCGAGCTCGAGCCCGACGAGAAACAGCAGCAGGATGATCCCGATCTCGGCGGCCGAAAGGATCGATTCGGCCTCGCCGATCAGCCCGAAGCCATGCGGCCCGATGCTCACCCCGGCGAGCAGATAGCCGAGCACCGCGCCGAGCCCGAGCTTGCGGAACAGCAGCACGAAAGCGAGCGCCGCGCCGAGCAGCACGAAGCCATCGAAGATCAGCAACCCCGTGCCGCCGTGGCCCGCCGCCTCTTCCATCAGCCGCGCCCCGCCGCGCGTTCGGCCGCCTCGGCGACCGCCTCGAAGGCGAGGCGGATCGAGGGG
>JACMKH010000133.1 GCA_014380205.1 Sphingomonadaceae bacterium | reverse complement strand
GGCTCGCCCGCGCGGCGACGCTCCCCGGCCCGCTCGCGCTCGACGGCGGCGGGGCGCTCGCGCCGGTCGATTTCGCCTGGGAGAGTTACGGAGCGCTCAACGAGGACCGTTCGAACGCCATCCTGATCTGCCACGCGCTCACCGGCGACCATCACGTCGTCTCGGCGCACCCGATCACCGGCAAGTCGGGCTGGTGGACGCGGATGGTCGGCGCGGGGCTGCCGATCGATCCCGCGCGCCATTTCATTATCTGCATCAATGTGCTCGGAAGCTGCATGGGCGCCTCGGGGCCCAGCTCGCTGCATCCCGACGGCGCGCCTTTCGCGATGCGCTTTCCGGTAATCACGATCGGCGACATGGTTCGCGCCCAGGCGATGCTGCTCGATCATCTCGGCATCGGCGCGCTCGCCGCGGTGGTCGGCGGATCGATGGGCGGGATGCAAGCGCTGCAATGGGTTGCGAGCTATCCCGGGCGCGTCCGCTCGGCGATCGCGATCGCCACCGCCGCGCGCCATTCGGCGCAGAACATCGCCTTCCACGAGGTCGGCCGTCAGGCGATCATGGCCGATCCGAACTGGCGCGGCGGCGACTATTACGGCGCCGGCGACCCGCCGAGCGCCGGGCTCGCGGTCGCGCGCATGGCCGCGCACATCACCTATCTCTCCGAGGCGGGGCTCACCGAGAAGTTCGGCCGCCGCCTCGAGGCGCGCCCTGGACAGCAAGAGGGGGCCAAATCCTTCGGCTTCGACGCCGATTTCCAGGTCGAAAGCTATCTGCGTCACCAGGGGATCAGCTTCGTCGACCGCTTCGATGCCAACTCCTACCTCTATATCACGCGCGCGATGGACTATTTCGACTTGGCCGAGGAGCATGGCGGCCGCCTCGCGAACGCCTTCGCGGGCTCGGCGACGCGCTTCTGCCTGATCTCGTTCGACACCGACTGGCTCTACCCCACATCCGAATCGCGCGCGATCGTCCGCGCGCTCAACGCGAGCGGCGCCGAGGCGAGCTTCGTCGAGCTTTCCGCGCCTTACGGCCATGATTCCTTCCTGCTCGACGTGCCCGAGCTCAATCGCGTGATCGATGGGTTTCTTAGGGCGGGCGGACTGTGACGGCGCTTCGCCCCGATCTCGCGGTCATCGCCGACAATGTGCCGCTTGGTGCGCGCGTCCTCGACGTCGGCTGCGGCGACGGCGCACTGCTGGCCGCGCTCCGCGAAGAGAAATCGGCCGACGCACGCGGCATCGAGCTCGACGCGGAAAATGTCGCCGTCGCGATGGCGCGCGGGCTTTCGGTCGTTCAGGGCGACGCCGATACCGATCTCGCCGACTATCCCGACAAGGCGTTCGATTTCGCGATCCTCAGCCAGACGCTCCAGACCACGCGCGCGCCCGATCGCGTGCTCGACGATCTGCTCCGGATCGGCGCGCGCGCCTTCGTTTCCTTCCCCAATTTCGCCTATTGGCGCGTCCGCATGTCGCTGCTGTTCGGCGGCCGCATGCCGATCACCGAGGCGCTGCCGCTCTCCTGGCATGAGACCGAGAACATCCACCAGGTCACGATCGACGATTTCCGCGCGATGCTCGCGACACGGGGGATAGTCGTGGAGAAGGCGTGGTTCCTGAGCGGCAACAAGCCCCGCTCGGGGCCGTGGGCGAATCTGCTCGCCGAACAGGCGGTTTTCCTGCTGCGGCGTTGAGCTTTATGTCCGCAACTCCGCCCCGAGTCTCGCCGCCGCAGCGACGATTCGCTCGGACACCGCCTTGAGCTCCTCCTCGGTGAAGCTCTTCGCGCCGGGCTGGAGCGTCACCTCGATCGCGAGCGATTTTCGGCCCTCGCCGAGAGTCTCGCCCGTGAACAGGTCGAACAGCCGCGCGTCGACGATCGCGGCCTTGTCCGCGCCGCGCACCGCGCGCACCAGATCGCCCGCGGCCAGCGCCTCATCCACGACGAAGGCGAAATCGCGCTTGACCGGCTGGAGCGCGGGGGGCGCATAGGCCTCGCGCATGTGACCGCTCGCGCGCTTTTCGGGGATCGCGTCGAGGAAGATCTCGGCCGCCATCGCGGGCGCGTCGAGATCGAGCGCCTTGAGCGTGGCGGGATGGAGCTCGCCGAACTCGGCGAGGACGTTCTTGGGGCCTAGGCAAAGCCGCCCCGAGCGGCCGGGGTGGTAGAAGCCCGAAGCCTCGCCGAGCAGCTGAAGCCGGTCGACTGGCGCGCCCGCCGCCTCGAGCAGCGCGAGCGCCTCGGCCTTGGCGTCGAACGCGTCAAAGCGCACCGCGCCGCCG
>JACMKH010000132.1 GCA_014380205.1 Sphingomonadaceae bacterium | reverse complement strand
CGCGCGCGGCGTCCGCCCGACGCTGCTCCAGCCGCTTTGGAGTCGCGCGGGCCACGCGCTCGGCGCGGTCACCGCGCTGATCGGCCCCGAGGCGGCGATGGCGTGCACCGTCGCGATCGAAACCGAGATCGACCGCCACTATGGCGAACAGCTCGATGCCCTCGGCGACGACGACCCCGAGCTCGCCGCGACCATCGCCGAGTTCCGCGCCGAGGAGGTCGAGCATCGCGAGGCCGCGCTCGCCGGGGGCGCCGAAGCCGCGCCCGCCAATCCGCTCCTGACCGGGCTGATCCGGCTCGGCTGCCGCGCGGCGATCGCGGCCTCAAAGCGGATTTGACCATGTCGCAGCCGAGGCGCTACGCGATGGTTCCGGTTCAGGCTGACGCAAGCCCGCCTCGGACAATCGGGCCGGGAGCCTCGGCGCGGCTTGCGCGTTGGCGGCGATGAAAGGGAACGCCATGATGCTCCGCAGCCTGACGCTCACGGCGCTCGCCGCCACCCTGGCCGCCACCCTCGCGCCCGTCCCCGCGATCGCGCAGCGCAACGAGAATGTCCTCGTGATTTATGGCGATGACGCCTGCCCGACGAGCAACGGCGAGGAGATCGTGGTCTGCGCGCGACTTCCCGAGGCCGAGCGCTATCGCATTCCGGAGCAGCTCCGCGACACCAGCGACCTTTCGGCCAACGAAAGCTGGCGGAGCCGCGCGCAGGCGCTCGAATATGTCGGACGCACCGGGATCAACAGCTGCACGCCGGTCGGCCCCGGCGGCGTCTCGGGCTGCCAGGCCGAGCTGATGCGCGCGGCGCGAGCCGAACGCGGTGGGGGAGCTTTGATCGACTTCTGATGCTTTACCGCGCGGGCGCGGCCCGCCGCTCCTCAACCCACCTGTCGATTTGCACCTCGAGCATGTCGAGCGGCACCGCGCCCTGGCCGAGCACCGCGTCGTGAAACGCACGCACGTCGAAGCGGTCTCCGAGCGCCGCCGCGGCCGCGGCGCGGATCGCGCGGATGCGCAGCTCGCCGAGCTTGTAGCCGAGCGCCTGGCCCGGCCATGAGATATAGCGGTTGACCTCGGCGTCGATATTGGCGTCGCTGAGCGCTGTGTTGTCGCGCATGAACGCCACCGCGCGGTCCTTCGACCAGCCCATCGCGTGGATCCCCGTGTCGACCACGAGGCGGCACGCGCGCCACATCTCGTAGCTCAGCCGCCCCATGTTCTCGGCGGGGGTGTCGTAGATTCCCATCTCGATGCCGAGCCGCTCCGAATAGAGCCCCCAGCCCTCGGTGAAGGCGGTGAAGCCGACGATGTAGCGCCGCCAGTCGGGGATCTCGAGCTCCTGCTGGAGCGCGATCTGGTGGTGATGACCGGGCACCGCCTCGTGCGCGGTGAGCGCGGGCAGCTCCCACAGCGGGCGCTGGTTCAAGAGCGAGGTGTTGACATAATAGGTGCCCGCGATCCCGCTCTCGGGCGAGCCGCCGTTGTAATAGGCGGTGGTCGTCCCCTCGGCGGTCTCGGCGGGAATCGCGCGCACGCCATAGGGCAGGCGCGGCAGCCGGCCGAACATCGTCGGCATCAGCCCGTCGAGCTCCTTGGCCTCGAGCGCGGCGGCCGCCATCAGCTCCCCGGGCGTGTCGGCGTAATATTGGGGGTTGGTGCGCAGCTCCTCGATGAACGCCTCGCGGCTCGCGAAGCCCGCCTCGCGCGCGACGGTCTCCATTTCGGCGCGGATGCGCGTCACCTCGGCCATGCCGATTTGGTGGATCTGCGCGGGGGTGAGGTCGGTGGTCGTCTCCTGGCGCACGCGGAACGCGTAATATTCGGCCCCGCCGGGCAGCTCCGAGGCGCCGACGGTTTGGCGGCACGCGGGCTGGTAGCGCGTGCGATACCATTCGAGCTGCTGCTCGTATTCGGGGTTGAGCACGGTCGCGATGATCTCGGCCGCCTCGTTGGCGAAGCGCTCGAAATCGGCCTCGCTCACGCCCGGTGGGCGCGGCCGCGTGAACGGCTCGTAGTAGCGCGACTGGCGCGGATCCTCGGCGATCACCCCCGCGATGCTGCGCTCATAGCCCGCGAGCGTCACGCACGGCTGGGTGAAGCCGCCCTCGATCGCCTGATCGCTGATCCGCAGCGCCTCGTCATTGATACTCGGATAGAGCCGCAGCCGCGCGAGATAGCTCTCGAAATCGGCGCGCGTCTGGAGCGGGACGTTGTTGGCGAGCCCGACGAAATTCTGGTGCCAGCCCGCATAGGAGGTGAACAGCATCACGCGCTGGCCGAAGCGGTTGGCCTCGATCTGCTCGGAGAGCAGGCGCATCAGGATGCCGCGGTTGGCGCGGTCGACATCCGAAAGCCCTTCCTCGGGGATCGCTTCGAGCCGCGTCAGGAAGACCTGCGCCTCGGCGGCGCGGCGGTCCTCGGCGGCGAGGCTGATGTCGGCGACCCGGTCGTCGTAATCGCGCACGCCGACGGTGGTCGCGAGCACCGGGGCCTCGCGGAGCACAACGGCCCAGAATTCGTCCATCAGGACGCGCAGATCGTCGGCGGGCGCGGCGGGAGCGGGGCTCGATATCGCGAGCGTGGCGGCGGCGAGCAAGGCGGCGGCAAGGCGCATGGGCGGGACTCCCCTTTTTGGTCTCGCCGCCTTATCGTCGCCGCGCCGGAGCGAGGCAAGCCGCCGCCGGGCGCGGGACGCGACAATGAGAGGCAATCGAATGAGCGACCATGTCTACAAGATCACCGAGGTCATCGGGAGCTCGGCGACGAGCATCGAGGACGCGATCTCGACCGCGGTCGAGCGCGCCGCGCGGACGATCTCGAACATCGGCTGGTTCGAGGTGGTCGAGACGCGCGGCCATGTCGCCGACGGCAAGGTCGCGCATTACCAGGTGACGGTCAGGATCGGCTTCCACCTGCTCGATTGAGAGCCGGCAAGAACATCGTCAGCAGCTCAGGAACGACGCGGGCCCCGCGTTGCAATACCAGACGTCGGTCGCGCCGATGCGATGATCGACGAGGGTCCAGCGCCGGTTGTCGAGGCGGAGCACGGCGGAAACCTCGATCCCGTCCATATGGTCGAGGTCGTCGGCGGAGAAATATTCGCTCGCGTCGATCGGGCGCCCGCCCCGGCGCTGCGGATCGGCGATGACCAGCGCCCACCCCTGCTCGACCTCGATCCGGGTGACGGCGAACTCGATATTTCGGCCCAGCCGGCGCTCGACCGCGGGGCGCAGCCCATCGAGGATCGCGCGGCGCGTGGGCGAGCCCGGCGGGGCTTGTGACACGCCGTCGGCCTGCGCCAGGGCGGCGAAGTTGGCCGGCAAAATCGGAATGGCGAGCGCCATGGCCGCGATCATGAGTTTGCGCATTGATTCCCCCTCCAACTGCTTCGATCCGCATAGAATCAAGTGAGCCGGTCTGTCGATACCGATCATCCGGTCGCCGCGTTGGATCGTCCGATAGACCTTGCCGCCGCGCAGGTGCGCGCTAAACTTCGCGCTTCGCGACGAGAGGGCGCGCTATGACGATCGGCGAGGCGAACGAGGCGGTGGCGGCGATGGAGGAGCCGGTCGGCGACCGGTCATTCCTCGGCCATCCCAAGGGGCTCGGCTATCTCGCCTTCACCGAAGCGTGGGAGCGTTTCTCCTACTACGGCATGCAGACGCTGCTCGTGCTCTACATGGTCAACGAGCTGCTGCTACCGGGCCATGTCGACAATATCGGCGGCTTCGAGGTGTTTCGCGCGATCCCGCTTTACGCTGGACTTGACGGCCAGCCCTTGGCCTCCGCAATCGTCGGGACCTATCTCGCCACGGTCTATCTTACCCCGATCTTCGGCGGTTGGCTCGCCGATCGCGTGCTCGGCAAGCGGCGCACCGTCTTGATCGGTGCCATTACCATGGCCGTCGGCCATTTCCTCATGGTGTTCGAACTCACCTTCCTGCTCGCGCTGCTCTGCCTCGTGCTCGGCTGCGGCATGTTCAAGGGCAATATCGCCAGCCAGGTCGGCGCGCTCTACAAGCCCGAGGACCTTCGCCGCGCCGACGCCTTCCAGATCTTCTATCTCGGGATCAACGCGGGGGTGATCGCCTCGCCGCTGATCGTCGGCACGCTCGGCGAGAAGGTCGGCTGGCATTGGGGCTTCGGCGCGGCGGGCGTCGGCATGCTGATCGGGCTCGGCATCTACGTCGCCGGCCAGAAATACCTGCCGCGCGAGCACTTCGAGCCGCAGGCCGGCGGGGCGGCCGCCGGGCCGCGCAAGGGAATCGAACGCGGCGAATGGCCGGCGCTGATCGCGCTGCTGCTGCTGATCCCCGTTCTCGCGGTATCGATCATTCCCAACAACCAGATCTTCAACGCCTATCTGGTGTGGGGAGATCAGCAGTTCGATCTTGAATTCTTTGGCGCGCGGCTGCCGACGACCTGGCTCGTCACGCTCGACGCGATCGTCTCGGTGAGCTTCCTCGCGATCGTCGCGCTGTTCTACCGCTGGTACGGCAAGCGCTGGCGCGAGCCCGACGAGATCACCAAGATGATCATCGGATCGGCCTTCTCGATCGGTGGCATGCTGTGCCTGTTCATGGCCGCGTCGACGCAGGGCGAGGGCGAGCGGATCGGGCTCGCCTGGCCCATCGCCTTCCATGTGATCAACAGCATCGGCTTCGCGCATCTGCTCCCGGTGAGCCTCGCGCTGTTCGCCAAGCTCGCGCCCAAGGCGATCAACGCGACCGTGATCGGGCTGTACTACCTCGCCTTCTTCGCGGGCAACTGGACGGTGGGGCGGATCGGCGGCTGGTACGAAAGCATGCCGACGACGAGCTTTTGGCTGCTCCACGCGGGGCTCGCCGCGGGCGCGGGGATATGTTTCGTGGTGTTCAAGCTGGTGATGGGCCGACATCTCGGCGCAAGCCCGCGCGAGCCTGCCGCGGCCGGCGCCGACATCGGGTGACGCGGCGGTAAGCGTCTGTTACCGGGCGGATTGCGAGTTTGGTCCGGGAGCATGGGCACGGATGCGGGCTGACAAGGAATCGGACGCGGCGGTCGCGGTTCGCACCGCGCGCAGGCGCGACGCCGCGACGCAGACCGCGGTGCTCGAGCAGCTCCACGAAGGCGTCATTGTCGCCGATCGCGACGGGCGGATCAGCTTCGTCAGCGAGGCGGCGGCGCGGCTCCACGGCGTCAAGAGCATCGGCGTCGCGCCCGAGAAGTACAGCGAGACCTATCATCTCTTCACCGAGGACGGGCGTCCCTATCCGCCCGACGAGCTGCCGCTGGCGCGCGCGGTGCGCGACGGCGAGACCATCGTCGACGCGCGCTGGCGGATTCGCCGCCCCGACGGCAGCGAGATCCTCGCGATCGGAACCGCCAAGCCCGTGCTGCTCGACGGCGCGATCGTCGGCAGCGTGCTCACGCTGCGCGACGACACCGCGCGCAGCTCTTCGGAAGAGGCGATGCGCGAAAGCGAGGAGCGCTTCCGCCGGATCGCCGACAGCACGCCCGCACCGATGTGGGTGACGCGGCTCGACCGCAAGCGCGACTTTGTCAACCGCGCCTATGTCGATTTTCTCGGCATCACCTACGAGCAGGCGGTCGATTTCGACTGGCGCACGATCATCCATCCCGACGACGCCGACCGCGTGGTCGCCACCTCTATGGCCGGCGAAGCCTCGCTCGAGACTTTCGCGCTCGAGGGGCGCTATCGCGGCGGCAACGGCGAATGGCGCTGGCTGCGCTCGATCTCGCAACCGCGCTTCGGCCCCGCGGGCGAGCACATCGGCTTCATTGGCGTCGCGCACGACGTCACCGGGCTCAAGCTGGCCGAGCAGGCGCTGCGCGAGCTCAACGACACGCTCGAGCAGCGCGTCGCCGAGGAGGTGGCGCGCCGCGGCGAGGTCGAGGAGGCGCTTCGCCAGGCGCAGAAGATGGAGGCGGTGGGGCAACTCACCGGCGGCATCGCGCACGATTTCAACAACCTCCTCACCGTCGTGCTGGGCAACATCGAGATGGCGCGGCGCGCGAGCGAAGGCGCGGGCGGCGAGGGGCGCGCGCTCCGCGCGCTCGCCAATG
>JACMKH010000131.1 GCA_014380205.1 Sphingomonadaceae bacterium | reverse complement strand
GCGCTGGGCGAGGCCGAGCCGGTCGGCGCGATCCCCGGTATCGGCGATTTCCTGCGCGGGATCGTGCCCGTCAACGTGCTCGCGGCGGCGGCCGAGGAGGCGGTGCTGCCGCTGATCGTGTTCACGCTCATCTTTGCCTTCGCGGTGACGCGGCTGCCGGAAGCGCCGCGCGAGCGCCTGACCGGATTCTTCGAGGCGCTCGCCGAAGCGATGATCGTGGTGATCGGCTGGGTGCTCAAGCTCGCGCCGTTCGGGGTGTTCGCGCTCGCCTTCACCGTCGGCGCGCGTGCGGGGGCGCAGGCGTTCGGCGCGCTCGCGCATTACGTCGTGATTGTCTCGGCGGTCGGAATCGTGATCTGGCTCGCCGCCTATCCCGTCGCGCTGATCGGCGGCCGCAGGGGGCTGGGCGAATTCCTGCGCGCCTCGGCCCCCGCCCAAGCGGTCGCGGTGAGCACGCGCTCGTCGCTCGCTTCGCTCCCCGCGATGCTGCGCGGCGCCGAGGAACTCGGCATTCCCGATGCCAAATCGGGGGTGGTGCTCCCGCTCGCGGTCGCGCTGTTCCGCGCGACGGGACCCGCGATGAACCTCGCGGTCGCGCTCTATGTCGCGCACTGGTTCGGGGTCGAGCTGACATGGTGGCAGGTCGCCGCCGGCATCGCCGCGGCCGCGATCACCACGATGGGCGCGGCTGGCCTCCCCGGCGAGGCGAGCTTCTTCACCTCTATCGTCCCGATCGCGGCCGTTCTCGGCGTCCCCATCGAGGCGCTCGGCCTGCTCATCGCGGTCGAGGCGATCCCCGATATCTTCCGCACGCTGGGCAATGTGACGGCGGATATCGCCGTGACCACGGCGGTGACGCGCGGTGGCGAATTGGACGAGCGTCCCATCGAAGGAGAAGCATGATGCAATATCGCAATCTGGGCCAGGGCCTCACCGTTTCGGCGATCGGCATCGGCTGCATGCCGATGGTCCGCGGCGGCAACATCACCTACGGCGAGGACGCGAGCGCCGAGGAGTCGATCGCGACGATCCACCGCGCGATCGAACTCGGCGTGACCTTCTTCGACACAGCGCAGATCTACGGACCGTTCCAGAACGAGGAGCTGGTCGGCGAGGCGATCCGCGGGCGACGTGACTCGCTGGTGATCGCGACCAAGTTCGGCTTCCGCTTCGAGGGGGCCCAGATCACCGGGATCGACGGCAGCCCCGAAAACGCGCGCCAATCATGCGAGAGCTCGCTCACGCGGCTCGGCATCGACACGATCGACCTGTTCTACCAGCATCGCGTCGATCCCGCCGTGCCGATCGAGGAGACCGTCGGCGGGATGGCGGCGCTCGTGAAGGAGGGCAAGGTGCGCCACATCGGGCTCTCCGAGGCCGGCCCCGAGACGCTGCGCCGCGCTGCCGCGGCGCACCCGATCGCCGCGCTCCAGTCCGAATATTCGCTGTGGGAGCGCGATGTGGAAGATGACATCCTGCCGCTGTGCCGCGAGCTAGGCATCGGCTTCGTGCCCTACAGCCCGCTCGGGCGCGGCTTCCTCACCGGGCAGATCAAGAGCCGCGACGACCTTCCCGAGAACGACTGGCGGCGCAACGACCCTCGCTACAGCGAGGAGAATTTTGCGGCCAATCTCGGCATCGTCGACGCGGTCCGCGCGGTCGCCGAGGCGCATGGCGTCAGCCCTGCGCAGGTCGCGCTCGCCTGGTTGCTCGCGCAGGGTGGGGATGTCGTCCCGATCCCGGGGACCAAGCGGCGCGCGACGATGGAGGACAGCGTCGGGGCGGCCGAGCTGCGGCTGACGCCCGAGGATCTCACCGCGCTCGACGCCGCCGCGCCGCGCGGAGGGACGGCGGGTCCACGCTATGGCGAGATGGGCATGCGGATGGTGCGCCTCTGAAGAATAGGGACTGTCCCTATCTTTCAGCCGATCCACCTCCAAATCCCGACGGGCATCTGGTGGAGCCAGGTCGCGACCAGCCAGATCACGACGCCCGCCGCAAGCGCATGCAACCCCGGCGCGGCTGCGCGCCACGGTATCCGGCCGTCAAGCAGCGCGCCAAACGGGACGAACGAGGTCCGCGCCTCCCAGCCGCGCCAGGCGTCGCCGAGCAGCCCGGCCTTCTTGCGGTCCTGGAGAAGCGAGCCGAACAGCGCGAGCACGAGGATGCCGATCGCGATGATCAGATTGTCGGTCGAGCCGATCAGCGCGATGTGCGTCGCCGCCCAGAGCATGAAGGCCCAGTTCATCGGGTGGCGCGTGATCGCGAACACGCCGGTCGCGGGGCGCATCGCGCCCTCGGCGGCGCTCGCGCCAGGATTGGGAAAGGCGGGGTTGCGGATCAGCGAGCCCGCCAGGAGGATCGCGACGAGCAGCATGATGACTGGCGCGCCCCATTCCCAAAACCATTGCGGCGCGAGCCAGCGCGGGATTTCATAGGGCATCGCGTTGGCGGCGAGCCACATCCAGATCAGCGTCGCGGCGGCGATCAGCGAGTAGAGCCCGAGGAAGGCGCCGGGGCCTAAGCGGGCGACGAGCGCGGCGCGGAGCGGGTGCGATAGCGCGAGGTGCGTGCCGACGAAGGCGGCGGTGGCGAGGAGGAGGTGGAGGGTGGGAGTCACCTACCCCCCTCCCCGCAGCGGGAGCATCGGGCCGATCGCGCCCCGCGCGATCTGGCCACTGCCGGGGGCAGTGGCCACCCGATGCTGGTGGCGAGGCGGAGCCGAAGCCGGGTGAGGGCCTGCCGCATTTCGCCGATTCTCTTGCTCATTGTGGCCCCTCCCCCTGCCTCGATTCGCGAGGCTGTCCCTCTCCCGTTGCGGGGAGAGGGGAAATCACCACTCATACGCCTGCGGCCGCTCGGTCTCGCCGATGTTGAGATAGCGGTCGCGCAGCCGGTTCTGGCGGCTCGCGAGCGATTGCTGAACGCCGTCGATAAACATCGTCTCGACATTCGACGAAAGCTCGAGCGGGTCGCCGTCCCAGATCACGACGTCGGCGCGGCGGCCCGGGCGGAGCGAGCCGATCTCGCCGCCCAGCCCCATGATCTCGGCGGGCCATGAGCTGATCGCGGCGAAGGCGTCGCTCCACGAGAGGCCGTCGGCGCCCGGCACGCGCTCGAGGGCGACGAGGTTGCCCGCGTATTGCGTCGAGTAGCGGATGTAGTGGGTGTCGCTGTCGTCGATCATCCCGATCGCGACTTGGACGCCCGCGTCGCGCATCCGCCCGATGTTCGACTGGGTCGCGGCGATGAACTCGAAATTGGCCGGCAGGTCGTTGAGCGCCGAGGCGATCACGGGGACGCGCGAGGCCGCGATTTGCGGCGCGACCGTCCAGCCCTCGCTCGCGCCGACGATGACGAGGTCGAGCTGCGGGAAATCCTCGCGCAGCGCGATCGCGGCGAGGATGTCGCGCGCCTGCTCGGCGTGGACGAGCAGCTTGGCGCGGCCCTGGACGACGGGGACGAGCGCGCGCGCGTCTATCCGGTTGACCAGCGCGTCCTCGCTGGCGCCGTCGAAGCCGGCGGGGTTGCGCGCGTAGCGTTGCGCCTCCTCGAGCGCCATGCGCAGCTCGGCGTGGCTCGCCGCGCGGCTGCCGCCGGCGAGGTCCGCGCCGCGCTCGCCGAGCTCGACGAACTGGAAGGCCTGGCCGCGCATGATTGGGTCCATGTCCTCGCCGAGATCGATGACCGCACCTTGCCCCGCGAAGATGCTGTTGCCCGTCACCGGCGCGACCACGGCGCGGGTGACGCCGCCGGTGCGATTGGTCGCGATCGCCGAGGAGCGCGGGTTGACCGCGACCGCGATATCAAGCCCCGCGCCGAAGCGCGCCTCGTCGGCCGAGCTGTCGTCCGAGCCATCGACCGCGTTGATCTCGACGAGGCCGAGCCGCGTGAAGCCGCCGACGATGCCGGGGGTGACCCATCGGCCGGTCGCATCAATGGTCTGCGCGTCGGCGGGGACAGACACGCCCGCGCCCGCGGCAACGACGCGGCCCGCACGGAGGACGACGGTGCCGCCGGGGATCGGCTCGGAGCCGTCGCCGACGACGACGGTGAGATCGG
>JACMKH010000130.1 GCA_014380205.1 Sphingomonadaceae bacterium | reverse complement strand
TTCCCCATCGTCGAAAGCTATTTCACCGCCGGGCGATCGAGGCGCTGACCGAAGCGCGCGAGGCGCGCGCGGGCGCGAGAGCGCGGCTCGAGAACGCCGAGAGCCGCCGCCGCGAGATGGAGCGGATCGCGAGCGAACGCTTCGAGTGCGACCCCGGCGAGCTGCCCGAAAGACGAGGTTTCGAGGGCGAGGCGGTCGACGATCCCGCGCTCGAATCGGCGCGGCTCGAACGCCATTCCGCCGACCGCGAGCGGCTCGGCCCGGTCAACCTCGTCGCCGAGAGCGAGCTCGCGGGGCTTGAGGAGGAGCGCGAAACCTCACTGGCCGAGCGCGACGAGCTCGGCCAGGCGATCAACCGGCTGCGCGGCTCGATCGGCAGCCTCAACCGCGAGGGGCGCGCGCGGCTGCTCGCGGCGTTCGAGGATGTCGACCGCCACTTCCGCCGCCTGTTCGCCACCTTGTTCGAGGGCGGCGCCGCGCATCTCGCGCTGGTCGATTCGGACGATCCGCTCGAGGCCGGACTCGAGATTTTCGCGCAGCCGCCGGGCAAGAAGCTCGCCGCGCTGACCCTGCTATCGGGCGGCGAGCAGGCGCTGACCGCGATCGCGCTGATCTTCGCGCTGTTTCTGACCAACCCCGCGCCGATCTGCGTGCTCGACGAGGTCGACGCGCCGCTCGACGACGCCAATATCGAGCGCTTCTGCGACCTGCTCGACCGGATGACGCAGGAGACCGACACGCGCTACCTGATCGTCACGCACAACGCGGTGACGATGGCGCGGATGCACCGGCTATTCGGCGTGACCATGGCGGAGCGTGGGGTGAGCCGGCTGGTCTCGGTCGATCTCGGCGGCGCGGAGACCTTGCTGGCGGCCGAATGAGCACGACCCCGACCAGGATCGAAGTGCCGCACACGCTCGGCCGCGAGGAAGCGAAGGAGCGGATCGGCTCGCGGATCGGCGAACTCGCCGATCACCTCCCCGCCTTCGCCGAGGTTCACTCGCGCTGGACGGGCGAGCACCGGATGGAGATCGATGTCACCATGCTCGGCCAGAATGTCGCGACGAGCCTCGACATCGAGGACAGGGTGGTGCGCGTCACGCTGATGCTGCCGCCGATGCTAGCGATGATGCGCGGCGCGATCGAGGCCGCGGTGCGCACGACGGGCGGCCGGCTGTTGCTCGGCGACGACAGCGGGAGCAAGGACACGCCGGACCAACCCTGAACCTGTTCAAGGAACGGGGTCGGGGCGCCGCCGGGAGCAGCGGAAACTTTGGCGGCAGCGGAGTGGTTTACGCTTCCAGTACATGGTCGCCAGCTACACGCCCCTGCCTGCCGAGGAGTTCGCTCGGCCTCCCTCGACAGGCTGGGGGCGGGCGATCGTCGCTCGCGCGCTCAGCGCGGCGAGGGCGGGGCGGTTGTTTCGCGCCCATTCCCGGCGCGAGCTTGCCGCGATCGTGCGCGGAGCGCGCGTCTCGGGCGTGGACGCGGCAGCGGCCGCACGTCACTTCGGCCGTCCGATCTTGGTCGAGATCGATCCACGGCGCGTGTTGTTCCAGCTGCCTAGCCGGGTGCTCCTGGGCGGCGGGACCCACCGGCTAGGCCGCGACCTCGTCGACGCCGCCGACTGGGGCGCTTGCCTTTCGACGACCCGCGAGCGGCGCGCCTATCGCGAGATGCGCAAGCTGGTCGCCCATCGCGCCGATTTCCGCGAGCTGGCCCTCTACCGCCGCATGGCCGCACGCATCGCGGCGGGCGAATGGGTTGCGCGCAGCGGGATTCAGCTAGCGACGATCGAAACGCTCGACGCCTATTTCGAACATTATGCGCGGCTGATCGCGGCGATTCGCGACGAGGGCTACGCCGCCGCCGAGGCGGCCGCCGCGCGCGGCGTTCCGGGCGCATGGGGAAACGGCCGGCCCGATCGTGACGTCTCGGTCGCGATTGGGGCCGAGGGCGAGCCTATCCGCTATCTCGGCGGCAACCATCGCTTCGCGATCGCCTGCGAGCTCGGCGTTTCCGCGATCCGCTGCGAGGTGCGGCTGATACATTTCAATTGGCTCGCGCGCCGCGCCGATGAAGAGGGGATCGGGCTGTATGCTATGCTCGAACGGTTGCACGCCAACCCGGCGACGCTCGAGCCGCGCGGGGCGAGCTAGGCGCGCGCCGCAACGTGCGCGCGGATCGCCTTGAGATCGGCCACGAAGCGCTCGAACTCGGCGTCGGCGCGGTCGCGCTCGGGAATCCGCAGCAGATAACTCGGATGCACCGTGATCCAGCCCTCGCCGCCGTCGGGCAGCGGGACGGGCGCGCCGCGCATCCGGCCGATCGTGACGTCTCGGTCGCGATTGGGGCCGAGGGCGAGCCTATCCGCTATCTCGGCGGCAACCATCGCTTCGCGAT
>JACMKH010000129.1 GCA_014380205.1 Sphingomonadaceae bacterium | reverse complement strand
GTCGTTGGCGGCATCGAGAGCGCCGAGCCCGGAGCTTACGATCTCGTCACCGCGATGGAGGTCGTCGAGCACGCCGCCGACCCGCGCGCCTTTGTCGCGGGCCTCGCCGCCGCGCTCGCCCCCGGCGGCCTCGCCATCCTCTCGACCCCCAACCGCACCGCGCTCTCGCGCCTGGCGATGATCACGATCGGTGAGGGCGCGGGCCTCATCCCCAAGGGCACGCACGACTGGTCGCGCTTCCTCAAGCCCGAAGAGCTGACCGCGCTGTGCCAGGCCGAGGGGCTGACGGTGCGCGACATCTCGGGTCTGACCTTCTCTCCCGCGCGAGGATTTGCCATCGGCGCGCGCACGAACCTCGACTATTTCCTGACCGCCACGCGCCGCGAATAAGCGCCGCCGCGCTCAATCCCGCGCCTGGCTCATGATGCCAAGCGGCCGCCCTTCATTGTCCTCGAAGAACGCCATCCACTCCTCGGTGCCGTCCTCGTGGCGGTGGATCATGTGCGGCGCGTGGGTGAATGCTATGCCGCGCGCGGACAGCGCCTCGCACGCCACGCGCACGTCGTCGACCTGGAAATAGAGAATCGATTCGGCCGCGTCGCCATCGCCCTGCGACAGGAACAGCCGAACGCCGCCGCAATCGAAGAAGGCGAGATTGCCGAACGAATAGAGGTGGGTCAGCCCCAGCGTTTCGCCATACCATGCGCGCGCCGCGTCGATATCCTTCACCGTGCGCGCGATTTGGCCGATCGATCCGATCTTCAATTCCTGCTCCATGGCTTCCTCCATCGTCGCGAGCCTGCTGTCGTTGCGAATGCCGCGCCAGCGCCGCAGCGCTCGCCGGTCGGGCAGGCCGAGCTTGGCGAGCGCGTTGGCGACGTGATATTTTACGGCGTCGAGGCTGACCCGCTGCCCCGCCGCGATCTGGGCGTTGGTTCGGCCGTGTCGCACCGCATCGACGACGCGCCATTCCGCCGGGGTGAGGATGTCGTCATGGGGCGGGCGCCCGCGCGGTCTGCTGGTCGGCATGGCCATGGCATAGCGCCCCGGCATCCGATTTTCCCTACCCGCGCGATTTTTCCTGCCCGCGCGGCGGGGTGACGAAGCACACCCCCGCCGCTAAGGGCTCGCCATGCCCGAGATCACCCCCGAAATCGTCGCCCAGCATGGACTCACGCCCGAGGAATATGAGCGCGTGCTCCACGCGATGGGGCGCGAGCCCAATCTCCTCGAGCTCGGTATCTTCTCGGTGATGTGGTCCGAGCATTGCTCGTACAAATCTTCGCGGCGGCACCTTAGGAAGCTGCCTACCACCGGCCCTCGGGTGATCTGCGGCCCCGGCGAGAATGCCGGCGTGGTCGACATCGGCGACGGCTTGGCCGCGATCTTCAAGATGGAGAGCCACAACCACCCGAGCTACATCGAGCCCTATCAGGGCGCGGCGACCGGCGTTGGCGGCATCCTCCGCGATGTGTTCACGATGGGCGCGCGGCCGATCGCGAACATGAACGCGCTGCGCTTCGGCCGCCCCGACCATCCCAAGATGCGCCACCTGATACGCGGCGTCGTCCGCGGCATCGGCGGCTACGGCAATTGCGTTGGTGTCCCCACCGTCGGCGGCGAGGTCAATTTCCATGAGGCGTACGACGGCAACATCCTCGTCAACGCGATGACCGTCGGCGTCGCCCAAGCGGACAAGATATTCTATTCGGCGGCCTCGGGTGTCGGCAATCCAATCGTCTATGTCGGCTCGAAGACCGGCCGCGACGGCATCCATGGCGCGACAATGGCGAGCGCCGAATTCGGCGAGGATTCAGAGGAGAAACGCCCCACTGTCCAGGTCGGGGATCCCTTCACCGAGAAGCTGCTGATCGAGGCGTGCCTCGAGCTGATGGCCTCGGACGCAATCGTCGCGATCCAGGACATGGGCGCGGCGGGGCTCACCTCCTCATCGGTCGAGATGGCGTCGAAGGGCGGCGTCGGCATCGAGTTGGACATGGACGCGGTCCCCTGCCGCGAGGAGGGGATGACGCCCTATGAGATGATGCTGAGCGAGAGCCAGGAGCGCATGCTGATGGTGCTCAAACCCGGCCGCGAGGCCGAGGCCGAGGCGATCTTCCGCAAATGGGAGCTCGATTTCGCGGTGATCGGCCAAGTCACCGATTCGGGGCATATGGTGCTCAAATGGAAGGAGACCGTCGCCGATATCCCGCTCGCCCCGCTCGCCGACGATGCGCCGAACTACGATCGGCCCCATTTCGCGACGCCCAAGCCCGCGCCGCTCACCGACATCCCCGAATCGACCGACATCGCCGCCGATTTGCTCAAGCTCATGGCCTCGCCCGATCTCGCGAGCCGGCGATGGATTTGGGAGCAGTACGACCACATGGTCGGCGCCGACACGATCCAGCGCCCGGGCGGCGACGCCGCGGTGGTCCGCGTCCACGGGACGCGCAAGGGCCTTGCGATCACCACCGATTGCACCCCGCGCTATTGCTACGCGGACCCCTATGAGGGCGGCAAGCAGGCGATCGCCGAGGCCTATCGCAACCTCTGCGCGGTCGGCGCGACCCCGCTCGCCGCGACCGACTGCCTCAACTTCGGCAACCCCGAGCGCCCGGAGATCATGGGCCAGCTCGTCGGCTGCATCGAAGGCATGGCCGAGGCCTGCGCGGCGCTCGGCATGCCGATCGTGAGCGGCAACGTCAGCCTCTACAACGAAACGCGCGACGAGAGCGGCGCGAGCAAGGCGATATTGCCGACGCCCGCGATCGGCGCGATCGGGCTGCTCGAGGATTGGGAGAAGAGCGCGACGATCGGGTTCAAGGGTGAGGGGGAGCATATTGCCTTATTGGGCGAGACGAAGGGGCATCTCGGCCAGTCACTTTGGTTGAGGGAGCTTCATGATCTTGAGGAGGGCCCACCACCTCCGGTGGATTTGGAAAGCGAGAAAGCCGCCGGAAACTCTGTGCTGAATTTGTTGTCCTATGGACATGCCACAGCAGTTCACGACTTGTCTGACGGCGGTCTCGCTGTTGCGGTGGCTGAGATGTCGCTCGCCAGCGGCATTGGCGCGTCCGTCAACGCTGCACACGAAATTGTGCCTGAGGCGTGGTGGTTTGGTGAGGATCAGGGAAGATACCTTATTACAGTGAAGGAACCTAACTGGTTTGACAATTGGTATGGAGCTCATTTTGGGGGTCACATACGGTACATAGGAAAAACTGGAGGCGGAACACTGTCTTTGGGGGGATGCTCGATCCCCCTAGCCGACCTCCGCGCCGCCCACGAGAGCTTCTTCGCCAGACTGATGGGCTGATGCCCAGCCCAACCGATTCCCGCATCCTCACGCTCGATGCGATTCGCGGCGTCGCCGTGCTCGGCATCCTCCTCATGAACATCGTCGCCTTCGCGATGCCCTCCCAAGCCTATATTAACCCCCTTGCTTACCGCGGCGACACCCCCCTCGACATCGCGGTCTGGGCGACCAATTTCGTCTTCGCCGACGGCAAGTTCCGCGGGCTGTTCACCGCGCTGTTCGGCGCCTCGATGCTGCTCGTCGCGACGCGCGCCGAGGCCAAGGGCGAGAACCCCGCGCTCGTCCATTATTCGCGGATGAGCTGGCTGCTGCTGCTCGGCGCGGTCCACGCCTTGGCGATCTGGTATGGCGACATCCTCATCCTCTACGCCGCGATCGGCATGATCGCCTTCCTGTTCCGCGATCTTCCCGTCCGCAATCTCGTCGTCGCGGGCCTCTGCCTGATCGTCGCGCAGGCCGCGTATCTCGGCGCCGGCCTCATCGAGATCGCGCGCCTCCGCGAGCTCGCCACCGCTCCCGGGGCATCCTCCGACATCGCCGCGCAATGGCATGCGCTCGACACCGCCTTCGCCGCCCCCTCGCGCGATGCGCTCGCCGCCGATATAGCGCATTATCGCGGCTCCTACGCCGAGATCCTCGCCGACCGGCTCGGCCCAGACTTCTGGCGGCCGATCCGCAACAATTTCACCTGGCCCTTCGACACGCTCGGGCTGATGCTGCTCGGCATGGCGGGGCTCAAGAGCGGCTTCCTCACCGGCGAATGGGACCGCCGCCGCTATGCGCGCATCGCCGCGATTGGTTACGCGCTCTCGATCCCGCCACTCGCGCTGCTCGCGCTGTGGATGCTCGCGCGCGGCTTCGATGTCGTCTCGGTCACCGCCGGCGATTTCGCGCTCAAGACGCTGTTCAACGCGCCGATGACGCTTGCCCACGCCGCGCTGCTGCTGGTCTGGATAAAGGCGGCCGCGGGCGGCGCGCTCCTCGCCCGCGTCGCCGCGGTGGGCCGCATGGCCTTCACCAATTACGTCGCCACCAGCCTGATCTGCACGACGATCTTCTACGGCTACGGCCTCGGCCTCTACGGCGGCCTCGACCGCGCCACGCTCTATCTCGTCGTCCCCGCCGTCTGGGCGCTGATCCTGCTCTGGTCGAAGCCCTGGCTCGACAATTTCGCCTACGGCCCCCTCGAATGGCTCTGGCGAAGCCTCGCGCGGCGAAAGTTCCAGCCTATGCGGCGAGCCCGATCATAAGTCCGGAAACAACAGCGCCTCGACTGCCGCCGCCGGCACGATCGTCGCGATCTCGCGAGCCTGGTCGAGCGTCGCCAGCGGCCGCCCCGCGCCGTCGAAGTTGCGCACCGCGTATTGCCCGCCCCCGATGCTGTCGTAGCGCGCGCACAGCGTCCGTCCGCGCGTCCGATCGAACAGGTAGCCCGCGAGCGTCTCGGCCTCCCAGCGCGTAAATTCGCTCGCCGGCGCCGATCGCTCGTAAAGCGACAGCGTCGCTCCGCCGTCCGAACAGAATGCGGAGCCGCGGCGGCGATAGCCGCCGCGCGCGACAAGGATATGGCGCGCGTCGAGCGGCTGAACCTGTAGGCTCGCTCTTTCGCCGCGCGGGCCGTCCTCGCGCCATTGGCGAAGCCGCCGCCACGATCGCGGAACCACTTCGCGTTCGTCGGCGAACCCCGGCATCAGCAGCTGCCGCCGCCCCGCCGCGTCGGTCAGCAGCAGCCACCGCCGCTCGCCCGCCAAACCCGGCAGATCGGTTCCGCGCGCATCCCATCCTGCCTCGGCCGGTCCCGTGTCGAGCAGCTCGCCATACCAGGCGTCGAGCCGCGCGATTTCCGCTCCGGTCGGCGGGCGCGACTCGGCGTCGCCGGTCGCGCAGCCGCCCGTCGCGAGCAGCGCCGTGAGAGCCAATCCCCGTCCGCAATCGCGAAGCGTGCGCATCCCGCTGCTGATAGCCCTTCGCGACAGGCGCGCCAAATAGGCTATTGCGAATTACTCTCACTAAGGTTATTTGCGCGTGCAGGAGGAACCGGATGGTCGTCTGCATCTGCAACGCGATTCGCGAGAAGGACATTCGCGCGGCGGTTCGCGAAGGAGCGTGCACGCCCTCCAGCGCCTATGCCCGGATGGGGCGACGTGCGCGCTGCGGACAATGCGTCTCGTTCGCACGCGAGATCATCCAGGCCGAACGCGCGACTGCTTAGCAAAACCATCTAGAAACGGCGGAAATCCGCCATTTTGAGCTTCCCTTGCATGCTCGGCTATGCTATGCCGCGCCTCATCCAAAGGAGGCCGCGATGAAGGGCGACGACAAGGTCATCGAGTTTCTCAACGAGGCGCTCAAGAACGAGCTGACCGCGGTCAACCAGTACTGGCTGCACTATCGCATGCTCGACAATTGGGGCGTCGCGCGGCTCGCGGAGTTCGAGCGCCACGAATCGATCGACGAGATGAAGCACGCGGACAAATTGTCCGAGCGGATCCTGTTCCTCGAGGGCCTGCCCAATTTCCAGCTGCTCGGCCGCCTCCGCATCGGCGAGACCGTGGAGGAGATCCTCAAGGCCGATCTCGATCTCGAGCACGAGGCGATCCCGCTGCTCCGCGACGCGATCGACCATTGCGAGAAGGTCCGCGACTATGTCAGCCGCGAGCTGTTCGAGGACATCCTCTCGAACGAGGAGGAGCATGTCGATACGCTCGAGACCCAGTTCGAGCTGATCGAGCGGATGGGGCTGCAGAACTACATCCAGCTCCAGTCGAAACCGGCCGAGGATTGACCGCCGTCGGTTGAGGGCGGGGCGGTCCGGCCCGATCGAAACGATAAAGAGCGTTAACCGTGCGCGGAAAGCGCGCGTTAACCGTTTTCGCCAACATTTGCTTAACCCTTGATGCGCATCGCGAAGCCAACCGACGGAGCTTAGCCATGCGCCTTTCGCCGATCATCCTGCTGCTCGTCGCTATCGCGATCACCGCGCCGCTCGAGGCGCAGCAGGCCGGCGCGCCGTTCACCGTGCAGGAGACCGGCGAGAGCTTCGCGCGGCTCGACGAGGCGCTCGCCTCGCTCGAGGAGGGCGACGGGACGATCGTCATCGCCCCGGGCACCTATCGCCAGTGCGGGCGCCAGCAGGGCGGGCGCGTCGCCTTCGTCGCGGCCGAGCCGGGCACCGCGATCTTCGACGGGCGCGCGTGCGAGGGCAAGGCCGCGCTCGTGCTCAACGGCGACGCGACGCGCGTCGAGGGTCTCGTCTTCCGCAACATCGCGGTCGAGGACGGCAACGGTGCGGGGCTGCGGCTCCAGACCGGCGACCTCACAGTGGTCGATTCGATGTTTGCCGATTCGCAGCAGGGCATCCTTACCGCCGACGACTCCGCGATCGACGTGACGATCGAGCATTCCACCTTCTCGGGACTCGGCACGTGCGAGGACAGCTCGGGCTGCGCGCATTCGATTTACATCGGCCGGATCGGCTCGCTCACCGTCACCGCCTCGCGCTTCGAGCGCGGCACCGGCGGGCATTACGTCAAGAGCCGCGCGGCGCGCGTCGCGATCACCGATTCGAGCTTCGACGACAGCCATGGCCGCGCCACCAACTATCTGATCGACCTCCCCAACGGCGCGACGGGCGTGATCGCGGGCAACACCTTCGTGTTCGGCGCGGACAAGGAGAATCGCACCGGGCTGATCGCGCTCGCGGCGAACGACACCTCGAACAGTTCGGTCGGGCTCGCGATCACGGGCAACACCGCCTCGCTCGCGCCCGGCATAGCGTGGCGCACGAGCTTCCTCGCCGACTGGAGCGGCCAGGCCGTGCGGCTCGCGGACAATGAGATCGGCAACGGGATCGATCTCCAGTCGCGGCATTGACCCCAATTGCCCTCGCGCCGCGCGCGCACTAGAACAAGCCGCTTCCTCTCCTCGCTTCGGGGGCGAAGCATGGCCGATACTCCGCTGGTTGGCGTCATCATGGGATCGTCCTCCGACTGGGAGACGATGCGCCATGCCGACACGCTGCTGACCGAGCTCGGCGTGCCCCATGAATGCAAAGTCGTCTCGGCGCACCGCACCCCCGACCGGCTCTACGACTACGCGAAATCCGCCGCGGGGCGCGGGCTCAAGGCGATCATCGCGGGCGCGGGCGGGGCGGCGCATCTGCCGGGCATGTGCGCTTCGATGACACGCGTCCCGGTGCTCGGCGTACCGGTCGAATCGAAGACGCTCGCGGGGCTCGACAGCCTTTTGTCGATCGTCCAGATGCCCGCTGGCGTTCCGGTGGGGACGCTCACGATCGGGGCGGCGGGGGCGAAAAATGCCGCTCTGCTCGCCGCCGCGATTCTCGCCAACGAGGACGCCGCGCTCGCCGAACGACTCGACGCGTGGCGCGCCGCGCAGACCGCCGCCGTCGCCGACGATCCGGCATGAGCGAGGCTGCGACGCCGCTCCCCCCCGGCTCGACCATCGGCATCC
>JACMKH010000128.1 GCA_014380205.1 Sphingomonadaceae bacterium | reverse complement strand
GCGCATGAACGAGGAACTGCAGGGAACGGGGCGTGTGCTCGTCAGGCCGTCGGGAACCGAGCCTGTCGTCCGTGTGCTGGCTCTGCACCGAACGGTCGATCACCGCGAGCACCTGCCCCGCCTCGACCCAGTCGCCGTTGTCGACGAGGACGCGCGCGACCTGGCCGCCCTCGCCGGGGATGCCGACTGGCATCTCGCGGCGCGCCGCGAGCGTTCCCGTCGCCGAGAGGACGTTGGTCACCGATCCCGAGCCCGGCACCATCACCGAGATGCGCGGCAGCGCCTGCTCCTCGCCGGCCCCGCCCGCGGTCTCGCCGACGCCGCCGCCCATGAGCATGAATGCGAGCCCGGCGGCCGCGAGCAGCCCGACCAGGATGTAGATGATCCGGCGCCGGCGCCGCCGCTTGCGCGTCAACGCATCGGCATCCTCCACGATCACATTATCGACCGGCTCGGCGCCGCCCCGCGCGAAGCTCTGCTCGAAATTCATCCCCGGTTACCTTCCACTGGCCGCGCGAATCCCGCGCCTCTGGGCCGCTGTGTTAGCGCAATAGCACACAAGCCTCAAGTCCCGCGCACAGGGCGCTCATTTGGGCTTTTGGCGCGCCCCGCGCAAGCCGTTTGGCGGAAGACTCGGCCCCGTTCATCGATCCGACACCCCCGATCGGTTTAGAGCGCGGCCGACAGGGCATTGAGCCGATTATCGAAGGAGCAGATGATGAGAAACCTCGTACTGGCGGCGGCGCTCGCTGCGGCGATTGCGCCCACCGCCATGGCGCAGACAGCGCCCGCCCCCGTGATCCTCTCCCCCGCGCTGCAGGGAACGCGGCTCGACGTCGTCGCGACAGGCGAATCGCGGCGCGTCCCCGATATCGCGGAGATCAACGCGGGCGTAGTCACCGAGGCGCCCACCGCGCGCGAGGCGATCACGCAAAACGCCGCGCGGATGGAGCGCGTCATGGCCGCGCTGCGCTCGGCGGGGGTCGAAGAGCGCGACATTCGCACCTCGGCGATCAGCCTCAACGCCCAATATGATTATATCGAGAACGAAGGCCAGCGGCTGCGCGGCTATCAGGCGATGAACCAGCTCACGATCAGCTTCCGCGACATCGCCGACGCAGGCGCGATCCTCGACGCGCTCGTCGCGCAGGGGATAAACCAGATCAACGGCCCCACCCTCCGCATTGACCAGGCCGAGCCCGCGCTCGACGAGGCGCGCCGCGAGGCGATCGCCAAGGCGCGCGCGCGCGCCGAACTCTACGCCGCCGCGGCAGGGCTACGCGTGCGCCGCATCATCTCGATCAGCGAGCAGGGTTCGGGACCGCCGCCACCGATGCCGGTGATGTATGCGCGCGCGGAAGCGGCGCAGGACGCTTCGACGCAGATTGCACCGGGCGAGCAGCGGCTCGAGGTCACGCTGATGGTGAGCTTCGAGCTCGAGTAGCCAAACGAAACAGGCCGCGCGCGACTACCGCGCGCGGCCCGTTTTCGCGATCTCGAAGGCTCAGCGCAGGCGGCGGCGCTGAATGAGATTGACTACGGCGAGCAGGATGACCGCTCCGAGGAACGCCGTCAGCAGCGCCCGGATATCCGGCGGCCATACGCCGATCGATCCGCCGCCGATTAGTCCGGAGAGCAGCAGGTTGCCGAGGAACGACCCGACGATTCCCACGATGATGTTGAGAAAAATGCCCATCGAGGCGTCGCGATTCATCAGCATGCTGGCCAGCCAGCCGAGCACGCCTCCGATGACGATCAACAAGATATAATACATGGTGCGATCCTCCTGCGTTGTCCGATGCTTCGTGCGAGCGAAGCACACGAGCGGCATACGCGCGGTCGAGCCGCTTTGTTCCCGTTACGCCGCCGAACCGATCTAGCCGGTCCTATCCGGCGGGCAAAGCAAATCCGCCCACAAGCAAAAATCCCCGGCCGCCTCGCGGGCGGCCGGGGTCACTGGTCTTCGGGCGGACGGCCCCCGCGGCCGCCTATCGGGTCAATATTTTTGCTGGCGCTCGTAGAGCGACTTGTAGTGCTGGATGCGCGTCACGCGCAGCCCGGGCATGCCCGAACGGTCGACCGCGCGCTGCCAGGTCGCAAACTCCTCGACGGTGAGGTCGTAACGGTCGCACACCTCGTCGACGCTGAGCAGCCCGCCGTTAACCGCGGCGACGACCTCGGCCTTGCGGCGCACCACCCAGCGGCGCGTGTCCGCGGGCGGCAGCGTGTCGAGCGTCAGCGACTCGCCGAGCGGCCCGATCACCTGCGCTGGTCTGATTCTCTGGTTCTCGATCATCTAATCCTCGAACGGGCTTGCGATTGTCCGTCAGTCTCGGGACGCTCTAACCCGCGCGCGTTGAAACAAGCGTAAGCGGCACGGTAAAAGGCGGGTTCACCATGGTGAACCGCTCGTTGACGCGGCGTGCGAAAGCGGGACGGCGGCGTTGAAGCATCCCTCGAGCGCGCAGCCCGGCCAGCGCTCGCCGCGGCGCGGCGCGAACAGCCCGATCAGCGCGGCGACCCGTTC
>JACMKH010000127.1 GCA_014380205.1 Sphingomonadaceae bacterium | reverse complement strand
TGCGCCGCCAGCGCCGCGAGCGCGACGCGCCGCGCGCCGATTGACTTGGCATGGCCCGTCGGCTATCCGATTCCCCGATTGAGCGGCCGCCCGGCAGGCGCGGCCCTTTTTGTTTCAGACACGCGGGATGATCGACGATGAAGCGCACCTTTCAGCCGAGCAATCTCGTGCGCGCGCGCCGGCACGGCTTCCGGGCGCGGATGGCGACGGTGGGCGGCCGCAACGTGATCCGGTCGCGCCGCGCCAAGGGCCGGATCAAGCTTTCCGCCTGACGAGCATCGCGAAACGCGCCGATTTTCTCGCCGCCAATCGCGGGACGCGGGCAGCGATGCCGGGATTTGTGCTGCTCGCGCGCGCACGAGCGGATGGCGACGCAACCACACGGCTCGGCATTACCATAACAAAGAAGATTGGCGGCGCGGTCGTCCGCAACCGGATGCGCCGGCGCTTCCACGAGATCGCGCGCATGGTGCTGCCCGATGTCGGCGCGGCGGGGACCGACTATGTGATGATCGGCCGCGCGGGCGGGATCGAGCGCGATTTCGCAACGCTCAAAGCCGAACTCGCCAGGGCTATCGAAAAGGTGGCGCGATGATCTCCCGCCTCCTCATCGCCCTCGCCCGCCTCTGGCAGATCGGGCCCTCGGCAATCCTGCCGCCGACCTGCCGCTTCACGCCCTCGTGTTCGGCCTATGCGATCGCCGCATGGTCGCGCTATGGGGCGCTCAAGGGGAGCTGGCTGGCCGCGAAGCGGCTGGTCCGCTGCCACCCTTGGGGCGGATCGGGCCCCGATCCGGTGCCTTGATCACATCATGTTCAAACAATTGGGGGTAAGCTGTGGATAACGCGCGCAACATGATCCTCGCGATCGTGCTTTCGGCGCTCGTGCTGATCGGCTGGAGCTTCCTCTCCGAGCGCTTCATCCCGACCGCCTCCGAACCCACCACCGAGATCGTCGAAGGCGAGCAGGTCGCGCTGCCCCAACCCAACGCCGATCCGGCCGCCGATTCGCCCGCTGCCGTGCGCGCGCTTTCGCAAGTGCTCGCCGAATCGCGCGCGGACCGTATCACGATCGCCACCCCGCGCCTTCAAGGAACGATCAACCTGGTCGGCGCGCGGATCGACGATCTCGTGCTCACCGATTATCGCGAGGCCATCACCGCCAATTCGCCCCCTGTCCGGCTGTTCTCGCCCGAGGGCGCGGCGCGGCCGTATTACGCGCAGTTCGGCTGGAGCGGTGAAGGCGTGACGCTGCCCGACGCAAGCACGCGCTGGACCCCGAGCGGCGACCGGCTCGCACCCGGCGCGCCGGTCACGCTGAGCTGGCGCAACGGCACGGGTCAGCTGTTCGAGCTGATTTTCGCGGTCGACGAGAATTACCTGTTCACCGTCAGCCAGCGCGTCTCGAACACGAGCGATGGCGCGATCGCGGTGCGGCCCTATGCGCTGCTCTCGCGCGTGGGACGATCGCCCGATCCCGACAGCTGGACGATTCACACCGGCCCGGCGGGTTTCTGGGACGGCGGCCTTCAGCATTTCAATTTTTCCGAGTTGACCGAGGCAGGCGCAACGGGTGAACGCTTCACGCTGCGCGACGGCTGGCTGGGCTTCACCGATCTCTACTGGCTCGCCGCGCTCGTCCCCGTCGAAGGCCAGGCCGTCGAGGGCGGGTTCACCACAGGCGTGGGCGATCGCTATCAGGCCGCGTTCCAGGGCCAGCCGACTGTCGTCCAGCCCGGCCGTCGGATCGGCACCGAAGCGCGGCTGTTCGCGGGGGCGAAGGAGACCAACCTGCTCGAGGCCTATGACGAGCAGGGCCTCAACCAAATCGATCTCGCGGTCGACTGGGGCTGGTTCTACTGGTTCGAGCTACCGATCTTCTATCTGCTCCACTGGCTGTTCGAGACAATCGGCAATTTTGGCGTCGCGATCATCGTGCTGACGATCATCGTGCGCGGACTGATGTTCCCGATCGCGCAGAAGCAGTTTTCCTCGATGGCGGGGATGCGCGCGGTTCAGCCCAAGATGAAGGAAATTCAGGAGCGCCACAAGGAGGACAAACCGAAGATGCAGCAGGAGATACTCGCGCTCTACCAGCGCGAGAAGGTCAACCCGCTCGCGGGCTGCCTGCCGATCTTCCTCCAGATCCCGATCTTCTACGCGCTCTACAAGGTGCTTCTCGTCTCAGTAGAGATGCGCCACCAGCCCTTCGCGCTCTGGATCCAGGATCTGTCGGCGCCCGACCCGCTGACACCAGTCAACCTGTTCGGCTTCCTCGCGTTCGATCCGCCGAGCTTCCTCGCGATCGGCATCCTGCCGATCCTGCTCGGCGTCACCATGTGGCTCCAGTTCAAGCTCAACCCCGCGCCGATGGACCCGACCCAGGCGAAGATCTTCGGGATCATGCCGTGGATCCTGATGTTCATCATGGCGCCCTTCGCGGCGGGGCTCCAGCTCTATTGGGTGGTCTCCAACGTGCTCACCATCCTCCAGCAGAAGTGGCTGTACAGCCGCGATCCGAGGCTCAAGGAGATGGCCAAGGCGGCGGCCGAATGAGCGAAGACGCAAACGAGGAGACGCTCGCGGAGGTATCGCGAAAAACCTTCTCGGGGCCGATCGCCTTCCTCAAGTCCGCGCCCAGGCTCGATTTCCTGCCCGATCCCGATCTCCCCGAGATCGCCTTCGCGGGCCGCTCGAACGTCGGCAAGTCGTCGCTGCTCAACGCGCTCGCCAACCGCAACGGCCTCGCGCGCACCTCGAACACGCCGGGGCGCACGCAGGAGCTCAACTTCTTCGACGTCGGCGATCCCCCGCGCTTCCGCCTCGTCGACATGCCCGGCTACGGCTTTGCCAAAGCGCCCCCCGAAGCCGCACGCAAATGGCGGTTTCTTGTCAACGATTTCCTGCGCGGGCGGCCGAGCCTGAGGCGGACCCTCGTCCTCGTCGATGCGCGCCATGGCCTCAAGGATCCCGACCGCGAGCTGATGCGCATGCTTGACGAGGCGGCGGTTTCCTACCGCCTCGTGCTGACCAAGGCCGACAAGCCCAAGGCGAGCGATCTTGCGGGCACGCTCGACCGCACCGCCGCCGAGGCGCGCAAGCATGTTGCCGCGCACCCCGAAATCATTACGACATCGAGCGAGACCGGGCTCGGCGTCGAGGAATTGCGCCGCGCCGTTATCGAGGCGATCGGCTGACCGCCCAGGCAAGGACCGACATGCTCAAGCTCATCATCGGCAACAAGGCCTATTCTTCCTGGTCGATGCGCGGCTGGCTCGCGGTCAAGCAGTCGGGGCTCGCCTTCGAGGAGATCGTCGTCCCGCTTTACGACGACAGCTGGGAGAAAACGCGCGAAGGCAATGAGTTCGCGGCCTCCTCGGGCAAGGTTCCGGTGCTGTGGGACGGCGACACGGTGGTGTGGGACAGCCTGGCGATCATCGACTGGCTCGCTGACAAGGTCGGCCGCGACCGCTTCTGGCCGAAGGACGAGGCCGCGCGCGGGATGGCGCGATCGATGGCCGCCGAGATGCATTCGAGCTTCCAGGCGGTGAGGCGCGAGCTGCCGATGAACGTGCGCAAGGTCTTCCCGCCGCGCGCGCTGGGGGAGGATGTCGTCGCCGAGCTTTCGCGGATTATCGAGATCTGGGCGCAGGCGCGCGCGCGCTTCGGCGGCGAGAACCCCTATCTGTTCGGCGATTTTTCCGCCGCGGACATCATGTTCGCCCCCGTCACGACCCGGCTTGTGACGTACTCCGTCCGCATCCCCCCCTTCGCCCACGCCTATGTCGAGGCCATCCTCGGCCACCCCTGGATCCGCGACTGGATCGAGGCGGCGCAGGACGAGCCCTGGGTGATCGAGCAATATGAGGAGGAGCGCGAGGACGCCTGAAAAATAGGGACTGTCCCTATTTCCACGGGTGTCGGTTTCATGGAAGGCGGGCGGCAAAGGGTGAACAGCAACAATCTCGAGCCGCATCTGTTCGGAACCTCGCGGCGCTTGGGCCGCCGTCTGCTATTCACGGCCTCGGCGCTGGTGTCCGCAGCCTGTGTCGGAACGGACACGCCGCAACTCGCGGCGCCGGATATTCCCCAAGTCGACCTGCAACCCTGCCAATTACCGTCCCTGGATGTGACGTTCCGCTGCGGGATACTTCGGGTGGAGGAAAACCGCCGATCCCCGAATGGCCGCACGCTGCCGCTCAAGATGATGGTCGTGCCGGCGCTCTCGGGGCCGCCCGCCGCCGATCCGGTCTTCGTGCTCGTGGGCGGCCCGGGGCAGGCGGCTACGGACCAGGCGGGTGATATCGCCTCCTTCGCCCGGTTGCCGGACCGGGAGATCGTGCTGGTCGACCAGCGCGGCACGGGCGAGGGCCATCGGCTCGCCTGCGATATCGGCGATCCGGCCGAGCTCGAATTGATGATCCGACCGCTCTTCACGGAAGGGCGAGACGCCTATCGAGAGTGCCGCCGGCAATTGGAGAGCGTCGCCGATCTGACGCAATATGCGACGCCCCATTTTATCGATGACCTGGAGCAGGCCCGCCAAGCGCTCGGCTATGAGGAGATAAATCTTGAGGGCGGCTCCTACGGGTCGATCGCCGCCTTCGCTTATATGCAGCGCTATCCGGACCATGTCCGGTCGGTATTGATGAGCGGCATCGCGACGATCGACAGCCGCGCCCCGCTCCACTTCGCCGCGGCCGCGCAACGCGCCTTCGACCTGATGGTCGCGCAATGCCACGCCGAGCCCGATTGCCGAGCCGCGTACCCGGCCATCGCGGAGGATCTCGACGCGCTGCGCCGCGAGCTGCGCCGCTCTCCTGCCACGCTCCAGGCGACGCATCCGGTATCGGGCGAAGCGGTCACGATCGAGCTGCGGGAGCCATCGTTCACCGACGCCGTGCGGGTGATGCTGTACAATGCGGAAACCGCCCGCGCCTTGCCACTCCTGCTGCGGCGCGCCCGCGCCGGGGACCTGAAGCCGTTCGCCGATGCCGCGCTGGAAACCGGGTTGCGGTTCCGACAGGGATTGATTCTGGGGCTGCTCCTCTCGGCCACGTGCTCGGAAAGCGTACTGCGCATTCGGCCGGAAGAGATCGCCGAAGCCACGGCGGGCAAATTCATCGGTGACCATCGCCTCCGCGGGCAGCTGGATGCATGCGGCGAATGGCCGGCCAGCGACATCCCGCCTGCCTTCTTCGATCACCAGACGCGCTCGATCCCGACGCTGCTGCTTTCAGGGAATCTCGATCCAGTGACGCCTCCCAGCCTCGGGGAGGAGCTTCGCCGGTGGCTGCCCAACAGCCTGCACCTGGTCGGTGCCGGCGCGCATACGGCTTCCGACGAATGCACCGAGGCAATACGCCGGCGCATTTTCGCCGCCGGCAGCGTGCAAGGCCTCGACACCAGCTGCATCGCCGAGCAGCGGCTTCCGCCCTTTCAGCTCGAAGATTAACGGCTGGGCTGGCTGGCCTCGATCAGTCGTATGCACTTCCGTCCTTGTGCTCGTAGCGGTCCGCCGCGCCGTTCCATTTGAGGTCGATGTCGGGATAGTGGACGACGCCCGTGCCGTCGCGGCCGATCGCGAGGAAGGCGCAGTCGGCCCCGCTCTCGTTGACGATGCGGTGGCCGTTGCCGTCGTTCATCGGGAAGACCGCGATGTCGCCGGGACCGAGCGGCGTGCGGCCATGGTCGTCGACAAGCACCGCCTCGCCCCACAGCATCACGACGAGCTCGTCCTCCTCCTCGTGCCAATGGCGCTGCGCCGAGGCGGCGCCCGGCCGCAGCACGACATGGCTCGCTCCGAAATCCGCGAGGCGCGCGGCATCGCCGATGCGGCGGACGAAGCGCCCCGCGACATCATCGGCGTAGGAGCCGGGGTAGCCGGTGGTGTTGCGTTCGGGGACGGTGTCGAGATCGAGCTTGGGCATGGCGCACCTCCGTCCGCCCCGTTACACGCCCCGCCATGCCCGCCGCAATCGACCCGATCGCGCTGCTCGAGCGCCTGATCGCCTGCCCGAGCGTGACCCCGGCCGAGGCCGGCGCGCAGGCGCTGCTCGCCGATGTGCTGGCTTCGCTGGGCTTCGAGGTGCATCGTTTCGAGGCGGGCGAGCCGCCCAACGGTCCGGTGCCCAATCTGCTCGCGGTGCGCGGGAGCGGTGCGCCGCATTTCGCTTTCGCGGGGCACACCGACGTCGTCCCGCCGGGCGAGGGCTGGGCCACCGATCCCTTCGTCGCGACTCGGCGCAGCGGGCTCATCCACGGGCGGGGCGCGGTCGACATGAAAGGCGCGCTCGCCGCGTTCGTTGCAGCCGCGGCGCGCGTTCGCGATCATCGCGGAATGCTCAGCCTGATCATCACGGGCGACGAGGAGGGCCCCGCGCTCAACGGCACGCTCGCGCTGATGGATGTCATGGCGTCACGCGCCCTCGCCCCCGAGATGATCCTCGTCGGCGAGCCTACCTCCGAGGCGCGGCTCGGAGACACGATCAAGATTGGCCGGCGCGGCTCGGTCAACATCTGGATCACGGTGACCGGCCGCCAGGCGCACGTCGCCTATCCCCACAACGGCGACAATCCGATCACGCGCGCGGTCCGCATCGGCGAGCGTCTCAACGCGATGCCGCTCGACGAGGGCGACGACTGGTTCGAGCCTTCGAACCTCGAGATCACGACCTTCGACGTCGGCAACAGAGCGACCAACGTAATTCCCGGCGAAGCGAGCCTGCGCCTCAACATCCGTTTCAACACGCATCAGCGCGGATCCGACCTCGTCGAGCGCGTCCGCGCGATCGTCGAGGAGGAGGCGCCGGGGGCGAAGGTCGACGTGCTGCTCTCGGGCGAGGCCTTTTTTACCGAGCCGGGACCGCTGTCGGCGATGGTCAGCGCCGCGGTCGAGGAGGTAACCGGAATCGCGCCCGAATTCTCGACCGGAGGCGGCACCTCGGACGCGCGCTACCTCCACCGTCTCTGTCCCGTGGTCGAGTTCGGTTTGCTCAACGCGACGATGCACAAGCTCGACGAAGCGGTGGCGATCGCGGATGTCGAGCGGCTCGCGGACATCTACGAGGCGGTGCTCAGACGCGCGTTCGCCTGAGCACGATGTAGAGCGCGCCACGCCCGCCGTGCCGGGGATGCGCGGGGCGCACCGCAGCGATGCTTCGCGCATGGCGCGAGGCGGCGAGCCAGTCGCCCACCGCCGCGCGGATCGCGCCACGCCGGATCGGCGCTTCGCCAGAGGGGGCGTGGCCCGTGATCAGAAGAAGCACGCGTGCCCCGCTCGCGATCGCCTCGTCGAGAGCGCGGTCGAGGCGGTCGTAGGCGCGCGCGAGGCTGTGGCCGTGGAGGTCGACGATGCGGTCGGGAGTGACGACCCCCTTGTCGAGGCGCCTGTCCCAGCTCGCATCGAGCGTGTTGGCGGGCGCGATCGGCGGCTTGGCGGCAATGGCCGCAGGCCGGAGTATCGCCGGAGCCGGCCTTTTCGGCAATTCGGGCGCGGTCTCGAGAGCCGCCCCGCGGCGCCCCCGATCGAGCGGGCGCACGGTCTCGATCACCTTAGTCCAGAGCGCCCGTTCGCCCGGTTCGAGCGCGCGCGAAGGCATGTCAGAACCCGGGGAGCCGCGCGGCGGCGCGCGGGATAAGCACCCACGCCCTGCCCCGCCCCGCCATCCCGCCCGCGATGCGGAAGGCTTCGGCGCCCGTTCCCCAGAAGGTGTCGAAGCGGTTGGGCCCTCGAATCGCGCCGCCCGTATCCTGCGCGATCCAGACGCCGTCGGCGATGTCCTGATCGACGTCGAGAATGACGGGCGCGCCGGGTGGGGCGTAGTTCCAGTCGACCGCGACCGTCGCGCGCGCGGTGACATAGCGGCCGAGCGATCCGCCCGGCGCGGGGTCGCCCGTCTCGGCCATGAAGATGTAGCGGCGGTTGGCGTTCATCACCTCGCGCGCCTCGCCGGGATGCGCGCGCAGCCAGGCGGCGATGCCTTGCGCGGTGGTCTCGCCGGGCTCGAGCGCGCCGCGTTCGCGCAGCACCGCGCCGATGCTGACATAATCGTAGCCGTTGTTGCCGGCATAGCCGACGCGCATGATCGACCCGTCGGGAAGTCGCAGCACGCCCGATCCCTGGACCTGGAGGAAGAACACATCGACCGGGTCGCGCGCCCAGGCGATCTCGAGCTCTTGCCCCGCGAGCGCGCCCGCTTCGATCGCCGCGCGATCGTAATAGGCGACCAGCTCTCCATCCACCGCTCTGCCGACCGAGGGCAGACCCGAATGATCGGCCGCGCGCGATTGGGGGCGCTCGACGAGATCGGAGGGCCGGCCATAGAACGGATATTCAAAGCCCGGCCGGCGCGTCCGTGAGGCGGGGATCTCGGGCTCGTAATAGCCCGTCGCGAACGCCCTGCCCTCGCCGACCTCGACCGCGACGAAATGCCGCGCGAAGAAGGCGCGCGCATCGCTTGCCGGCCAGCGCCGCGCGGCGCGGCACGGCTCGACCCAGTCGTGCGCCCCGGTCAGCCCGCTACGGTCCTCCTGGTTGATCGCGGAGGGGCACGAAATCAGGAAGGCGTGGAGCGCGCGCTCGGCATGGGGCGAATCGCCGACCAGCTCACCGACCGGCGGGCCGGGGCGCACACCCGCTCCGACCGCATTGTCGCCTGGCGCGGCGGGCACGGTGAGGTGGAGCAGCGGAGTCGGCTGGAAATCATAGG
>JACMKH010000126.1 GCA_014380205.1 Sphingomonadaceae bacterium | reverse complement strand
TGCGGGGGGCGGCGCGGTCTCGATCCTCGGCGCGCGGGTCAGCTCGGGCTCGGGCGGCGGTGTTTCGGGCGGCCCGGCCTCGGGGGCCTCGGGTGCGGGCGCGGCCTCGGCAGGCGACGGGCTCGACGATTCGAGCCCGATCTCGTCGGTGATCGTCACCGAGAGCGCATCGCGCGGATCGGCCTCGTCGGGGCGCGTGAGCAGCCCGAACGACAGCGCGGCGAACAGCGCGCCATGCGCGGCCACCGCGACGCCGAGCCCGATGCGCTCCGCCCGGTCCACCTATTCGTCCTCCTCGACCGGACCGGTGACTAGCGAGACGCGATTGAGCCCCGCACGGTTGAGCTCGCCCATCACGAGCATCACGCGCCCGTAATCGAGCGTCCGGTCGCCGCGCAGGAAGATTTGCGGCCCCTCGGGGCCCGATTGCGCCGCCGCGATCGCCTGGAAGCGCGGCTCGAGCTCGATATCGGTCACGGCGATGTCGTCGATGTAGATCTGCCCGTTCGCCCCGATCGAGATCTGCGTCGGCTCCTGATCCTGGTCGAGCGCGCCCGCGCGGCTCTCGGGAAGCTCGACGGGCACGCCCGAGGCGAGCAGCGGCGCGGTCACCATGAAGATGATGAGGAGCACGAGCATCACGTCGACGAACGGCGTGACGTTGATCTCGGCCATCGGCGCCATGCGATGATGCGCGCGTTCGGAGGGGAGCGACATGCCCATGCATCAGCCCCCCTTCTCGAGCTCGTGGCTCAGGGTCGCGTGAAACCCGTCCGCGAACCGCGCCAGTCGCGCCTCGAGCCGGTTGAGCCCGTGCGTCAGCCGGTTGTACGCGATCACCGCCGGGATCGCCGCGAACAGCCCCAGCGCGGTCGCGAACAGCGCCTCGGCAATGCCGGGCGCGACGACATCGAGGCTCGTCGAGCTCTGCCCCGCGATGTCGGTGAAGGCGCGCATGATCCCCCAGACCGTGCCGAACAGCCCGACGAACGGCGCGACCGCCCCCACCGTCGCCAATATGTTGAGCCCGTCCGACAGCTTGTCCATCTCGGCCGCGATCGCCGCGCCCAAGGCGGTCGCGAGCCGCGCGCGCGTGCCGTCACGGTCGATCGCGCCGCCCTTGGTCGAGCGCCGCCATTCGGCGAGCCCGGCCGAGAAGACGCGCGCCGCCGGCTGCTCCTCGCCGCCGCGCGAATCGTGGAAGCGGTCGATGTCCTCGGCCTTCCAGAAATCGCGCTCGAAGCGCTCGGAGCGGCTGCGCATCCGCCCGATCCGCGCCGAATGGCCGATGATGATCGCCCAGGTCCAGATGCTCGCGAGCAACAGCCCGATGAGCACGATTTTCACGACGATGTCCGCCTGGAGGAACAGCGTCAGCGGATTCATCAGCGATTCGGACGGGCCGATGGCGAAATCATTCATCGGTCGGAATATCTCCTGCCTGCAACCGCTTGAACGCATCGACCCAGTGGCGCGGCTGCCGGAGCGGCCGTCCCTCGGGGGAAACGAGCGCCGCGGTGACCTCCGCCTCGGTCAATATCGCCTGTCCGCGCATGACTCGCTGCTGAATAACGCAGCTCGCCGCCCGAATGTCCGCGATGCCGCTCACCACCACGAGCGCATCGTCGAGCCGCGCGGGATTCCGGTATCGTATCGCGAGCGCAACGACGGCGTAGGCGCCCTCGCCGCCCGCATGGACCGCGCGCTGGTCGATCCCCGCGAGGCGCAGCATGTCCGATCGCGCGCGCTCCATGAAGCGCAGATAATTGGCGTGATAAACGATCCCGGTGAGGTCGGTGTCCTCGAAATAGACGCGCACCGCGAAGCGATGCGCGCCGTCCTTGAAATAACCGGTATGGGGCGCGTCGTCGCGCGGCGAGCTCATTTCGCCGCCTTATCGACCGCCTGTGCGCGGGGGAACCCGCCAAAACCGCCCCATCGCGGCAAGGCCACCACCCGCCCCGCCGCTCGTCGAACGCCGCGCGCGGTTGGCGGCTTGGCGCTCGCGCGCGCCGCCGGGGGTGCTAGCCGCGCGCAATGCGCGGATTTCTCGTGGTCGCGATCGTGTCGCTGTTGGCAGGCCAGGCGCGCGCCGAGCCCGCCCTCCCGCCGGGC
>JACMKH010000125.1 GCA_014380205.1 Sphingomonadaceae bacterium | reverse complement strand
TTATGTCTATGCGGTGCTGATCGTCGGCGCCTTGATGATGGTCTATGTCATCTTCGGCGGGATGACCGCGACGACCTGGGTGCAGATCGTCAAGGCGGTGATGCTCTTGGGCGGCGCGACCTTCATGGCGGTGATGGTGCTGGCCCAGGTCGGCTTCTCGCCGGAGCGGCTGTTCCAGCGCGCCGTCGAGGTCAAGGGAACGACCGCGATCATGGGGCCGGGCGGCTTCATCCGCGATCCGGTCTCGGCGATCTCGTTCGGCATGGCGCTGATGTTCGGCACCGCCGGCCTGCCCCATATCCTGATGCGCTTCTTCACCGTCCCCGACGCGCGCGAGGCGCGCAAATCGGTGCTCTGGGCGACGGGCTGGATCGGTTATTTCTATCTGCTCACCTTCATCATCGGCTTCGGCGCGATCGTGCTCGTCGCGACCGAGCCGTCCTATCTCGACGCCGAGGGCGCATTGCGCGGCGGCGGCAACATGGCCGCGATCCATTTGGCCCATGCGATCGGCGGCAGCGTCTTCCTCGGCTTCATCTCGGCGGTCGCCTTCGCGACCATCCTCGCGGTGGTCGCGGGGCTCACCCTGTCGGGCGCCTCGGCGGTGAGCCACGATCTCTACGCGATGGTGTTCCGCAAGGATGCCGATTCGGATCACGAGCTGCGCGTCTCGCGGATCACCACGGTCGTGCTCGGCGTCGTGGCGGTTCTTCTCGGCATCGCCTTCGAGACGCAGAACGTCGCCTTCATGGTCAGCCTCGCCTTCGCGCTAGCCGCCTCTGGCAATTTCCCCGTGCTGATCCTCTCGCTGCTGTGGAGCGGCTGCACCGGCCGCGGCGCGGCGATCGGCGGATCGATCGGGCTCGCCACCGCCTTCATCCTGACCGTGCTCTCGCCCGCGATCTGGGTCAGCGCGCTCGGCTACGCCGAGGCGCCGTTCCCCTACAGCTCGGCGGCGATCTTCTCGGTCCCGGCGGGCTTCCTTTCGATCTGGCTGTTCTCGATTCTCGACCGCTCCCCCCGCGCCGCGATCGACCGCGCCGGCTACCGCGAGCAGCGCGTGCGCTCCGAAACGGGCATTGGCGCCTTCTCGGCGAGCGATCACTAGCCGAAAAGCGTCGTCGCCAGATAGAATCCCGCGCTGATCAGCCCCGCCGCTGGGATCGTCACGAACCAGGCGAAGACGATGCGCGAGGCGATGTTCCAGCGTACCGCCGAGAGCCGCCGCGACGTCCCCACGCCGATGATCGCGCCCGTGATCGTGTGCGTCGTCGAGACGGGAACGCCGAGCCATGTCGCGGTGAACAGGGTGATCGCGCCCCCCGTCTCGGCGCAGAAGCCCTGCGCCGGGGTCAGCCGCGTGATTTTCGATCCCATCGTGTGAACGATCCGCCAGCCGCCGAACAGCGTGCCGAGCCCCATCGCCGCCTGGCAGGTGATCACCACCCAGAAGGGCACGTGGAAACCGCCCGCGAGCATCCCCTGCGAGTAGAGCAGCACGGCGATGATCCCCATCGTCTTCTGCGCGTCGTTGCCGCCATGGCCGAGCGAATACATCGCCGCCGAGACGAGCTGGAGCTTGCGGAACCAGCGGTCGGCCCTGAGCGGCGTGAAACGCACGAACAGCCACGCCATCACCAGCACGAGCAGCAGCGCGAGCACCAGCCCTACCGCGGGCGACAGGAAGATCGCGGCGGTGGTCTTGAGCACCCCGCTCCACACCACCGAGGAGAGCCCGGCCTTCGATACCCCCGCGCCGAGCAGCCCGCCGATCAGCGCATGGCTCGACGACGAGGGAATGCCCAGCCCCCAGGTGATCAGGTTCCAGCTGATCGCGCCCATCAGCGCGCCGAAGATCACCCCGGGATCGACCACCGCCGCCTCGACGATCCCGCGCCCCACCGTGTCGGCGACGTGGAGGCCGAAGAACAGAAAGGCGATGAAGTTGAAGAACGCCGCCCAGGCGACGGCGTATTGCGGCTTGAGCACGCGCGTCGACACCACCGTCGCGATCGAGTTGGCCGCGTCGTGGAGGCCGTTGAGGAAGTCGAACGCGAGCGCGACCGCGATCAGCGCGACGAGCAGCGGAAAGGCGATCAGCTCCATCGGGCGCGCGGCTCAGGCGTGATCGATCACGAGACCCTGGATCTCGTTCGCGACATCCTCGAACCGGTCGGTGACCTTCTCAAGATGGCTGTAGATTTCGCGGCCGACGACGAAGTCCATCGGCTCCCGTCTGGCGCTCTTGAACAGCGCCTTGACCCCTGCCTCATGCAGCTCGTCGGCATGACCCTCAAGCTTGACGAGCCGCTCGGTGAGCTCGAGCAGGCGCGGCGCGTTGAGGTTGAGCGAGCGGAGCAGCGGCATCGTCTCGGCGGTGATTCGCGCCGCCTCGACGATCAGCGCGGCCATGTCCTGCATCTGCGGCGCGAAGCTCTGGCAGTCGAAAATCTCGGTCGCCTTGGCGGTCTGATTCATCTGGTCGATCGCGTCGTCCATCGATCCGATCAGGTCGGTAATCGCGCTGCGGTCGAACGGCGTGATCAGCGTGCGGCGGACATCTTGGAGCACGTCGCGGATGATGTCGTCGGCCTCGTGCTCGCGGTCGAAGATGGTCTGGCGGTGCTCGGCCATGCCGGGGCCACCCTGGAGCAGCTGCGCGAGCGCGTCGGCTCCCGCAACTAGCGTCGCGGCATGCTCCTCGAACTGCTCGAAGAAGCGCCCCTGCTTGGGCATCAATGCCTGGAACCAGCGCAGCATCGGTATCCTTCCCCCCTGGGAGCGCAGCCATAGAATGAATCGCGCGCCGAGTCGCGGCGCGGTGGGCGGCTCGCGGAACGCGGCGATGATCGATTTGAGATCGGGTTCGTCGACCGCGCTCGCCGCGTCCTCGACCGAGAACCAGCGCACATCGCGCTCGCCCTGCTCGGGCCAGTCCTCGGCCTGGCCGGTGACCGCGAGCGGGAAGACGTCGACCGTCGCGATCCGCGCGCTGCCGTCGGCGCGCCGCTTGGGATAGGAATAGCGGCCGAGCGAGGAGGGGCAGGCGATGCCCCTGATCCCGGCTTCCTCGAACGCCTCCTGCTCGGCGGCGCGATGCGCGGCGAGTCCGCGGATCGGATTGCCCTTGGGAATCACCCAGCGCCGCGTGTCGCGCGAGGTGATCAGCAGGATGCGCATCGCGCCCGCCTCGTCGGTCTCATAAGGAAGGGCGGCGATCTGGCGGATAGGGCGGCTCCCTCGACCCGCCCCATCCTAATCCAGCTGCCGCCCGCTTGTCAGATTTCGCGCGCTCCAGGCTGTGCGTAACCTTGCCAGCCGGATGAGGCGGCGTCGCACCCAAGACGCCGCCTCCTGCTCGCTTAGATTACGATGAAATCCCCCGCGCTCAGCGTCGGGGTATTCGTTATGGTCGCGATCAGCACCTGCGCCTGCGCGCCCGTCCCGTCCGCGTCGAAGAACAGCTTGCCGTTAGCAGGGTTGTAGATCAGCCGGTCGTCGGCGTCCTGCGCTGTATTGTCGACGACGAACCGCCCCGCCGCGAGCGCCCCCTCGGGGAGCCCGAAGGCGTCGCTGTCGAGGGCGAAGACATCGTTCTCGGTGATATTGAAGCCTTCGATCCGGTCGCCATCGCCAAACGCGACGCTGTCGAAACGGTACTGGTCCGCCCCGCCGGCTCCGGACATTTTGTCGCCTCCCTCGCCGCCGATCAGCGTGTCGTCGCCCTGGCCGCCGGCGAGCGTGTCGTTGCCCCCGCCGCTCCTGATGATATCGTCGCCGCTACCGGTGATCAGCTTGTCCGCGTAGACCCCCGTGCTGGCCGTGATGTCGAAATTCTCGATCGACGTGAAGAAGCAGAGGTTGGACGCCGCCGGCGAGGGGGTGAGCATGCCATCGAAGCCGCCGTTGGGATTCAGGGTTGGCTGCGAGGAGATGGTCGCGGACTCGGTAGTGCTGTAGTCGACCACCAGCGTGTCGTCGCCGTCGCCGCCATGGACCGTATCGCGCCCGTTGCGAACTTCGACGACATCGTCGCCGTCGCCAAGCTCGAAGAGCTCGCGCGTGTCGACGTCGGACATGCCGGTGAAGCTGTCGTCGAAATCCGATCCGATGATGTCGCGGAAATATTCGAAGCTCGTGAACGACCCGAACTTGCCGCTGTTGACCGCATCCTCGAGATCGATGACGACGCCCCGGCTGTCGTCGGAGAAATCGGCCGCGATGCCGTCCTCGCCCGCACCGCCGTCGGCGGTGTCCTTGCCCGAGCCGACATCGACCAGATCGTCGCCCTGCTTGGTATTGACGACATCGTTGCCTGAGGCAGTGGTGATGGTGTCGTTGAACGCCCCTGTCGCGGTGGTGATGTCGAAGCGCTCGATCGAGGTATAGGTGACCCGACCCAAGCTTGAGAGATAGCCGCCGTTGAAGCCGCCGAGCGTGCCGTTGGCGCTGGGCGGGCCATTATTCTGGACGGCGCTCCCGCCGGCGCTGAAGTCGATCATCAGCGTGTCGCTGCCGACATCGCCATGAACGCGGCTGGTGCCGGTCGTGCCGGCGAGCAGTGACACGGTATCATTGCCAGCGCCCAGATTGAAGGTGCTGATGCCCGCTCCGGAGGCGTTGAGGAAAACATCGTTGAAGCCGCTGCCTGTAATCGTTCCGAAATATTCGAAGTTCTTGAGGGAGCCATATCCGCCATCATTGAGCGTGTTGTTCAGATTAATCGAAACGCCTCCGGTCTGCCCGGAGAAATCGGCCGAGAGCCGATCCACCCCCGCGCCGCCATTGGCGGTATTGTCGCCAGCACCCACATCCACGAGGTCGGCGCCATCGCCGGTGTTGACCGTATCGTCGCCGGTCGCGGTGGTGATCGTGTCGTTGAACACCCCCGCCGCGGTGGTGATGTCGAAGCGCTCGATCGAGGTGTAGTTGACCCGGCCTAAGGTCGAGAAATAGCCGCCGTTGAAGCCGCCGAGCGCGCCGTTGGTGCTGGGCGGGCCATTATTCTGGACGGCGCTCCCGCCGGCGCTGAAGTCGACCACCAGCGTGTCGCTGCCCAGATCGCCATTGACGGTTCTGGTGCCGCTCGTGCCGGCGAGCAGCGACACGGTATCATTGCCGGCGCCCAGATTGAAGGTGCTGATGCCCGCGCCGGAGGCGTTGAGGAAAACGTCGTTGAAGCCGCTGCCTGTGATCGTCCCGAAATATTCGAAGTTCGAGAAGGAACCGAACGCACCGCTGCTGATCGCGTTGTTGAGATCGATCGAAACGCCGGCCCCCTGGCCGGAGAAATCGGCGGACAGGCGATCCGTCCCTCCGCCACCGTCGGCGGTGTTTTTGCCGGACCCGACGTTGACGAAATCGTCGCCAAGGCCGGTGCTGACGGTGTCGTTGCCGCTTGCGGTCGTGATCGTGTCGTTGAATGTGCCTGTCGTGATGTCGAACCGCTCGATCGAGTTGTAGGTTACCCTGAGGTTGGTGCTGAAGTAGCCGCCGTTGAAACCGCCCAACGTGCCGTTGGCGCTTGGCGGGCCATTATCCTGAACCGCCGATGTCGCCGCGCTGTAATCGAGGACCAGCGTGTCGGTGCCGAGACCGCCATTTGCGATATCGAAGCCGCCTGCGGTGAGGTTGAGCCTGTCGTTGCCCTCCAGACCGTTGAGCGTGTCGTTCCCGGAGGTGTCGCCCAGAGTGTCGTTTCCGCTCGTGCCATCAATGACCGGCATGATCGCCTCCCTCTCTCGCGGACCCGCAATTCGGGTCTCATGGAGCAAGGCGTGGAAGCGTCGTGGATCGGATCAACCTTTTTTCGGCTGGCCCGCTCGCCAACGTCGCTTTGGAGCCGCGAACAAAAATTTGGCCCCTGTGATCCCCTTCACAGCGGCCTTTGCGGGCGACGCCTAATTCTCTCTCGTCAGCCGGGAAAACCCGGCGATTCGCAGACTAGGGAGATCCAAGATGACCAACATTCTCAAGATGGCCTATGCCCCGGCCTTCTTCCTC
>JACMKH010000124.1 GCA_014380205.1 Sphingomonadaceae bacterium | reverse complement strand
CCAAGCGTCTCGTTGAGCAGGTTGAGCACGGGCGGGATGACGATCGAGCCGAACACCACGCCGAGGACGAGCGCGACCTGCTGCTTCCACGGCGTCGCGCCGACGAGCTGGCCGGTCTTGAGATCCTGAAGATTGTCGTTCGAGATCGTCGCGACGCCGAACACGACGCCGGTGACGATCAGCGCATAGGCGATCAGCGCCTGGGTCGAGCCGGGATCGATATCGCGTCCGAACAGGCCGACGAGGAGCAGCGAGGAGGCGATCACGGCGAGGATGCCGATCCCCGACACCGGGCTGTTCGACGCCCCCATCAAGCCCGCCATATAGCCGCAGACCGCCGCGATGATCAGTCCGATCACCAGCACGAACAGCAGCGCGCCCGCGACCAGCACCAGCGCCGATCCCTCGAGCGGGCCGCCGACCAGCGTCGACCACAGCAGGATCGCGATCGGCACCATCATCGCCAGCGACACCGTGACGACGATGCCGAAGGGGATGTCGCGCTCGACGATCGGCAGCCCCTCGCCGCCACGCGACACGCCCGAGGCGGCCATCGACGAGCGGATGCCGCGCACCACCGGCCCGGCGATCCGCACGAGGCTCCACACCGCCGCGACGCCGATCACCCCCGCGCCGAAGAAGCGGACCTCGTTGCGGAAAACCGTCCCCGCCCATTCCGCGACCTCGACCGCCGGCATCGGCGCCTGCGCGGTCAGGATCGGCAGCAGGATCCACCAACCGATGACGAGCCCCGCGAGCAACGCCATGCCCACCGAAAGCCCGACGAGATGGCCCGCGCCGAGCAAGGCGAACGACAGCCCGCCCGAGATGCCCGTCGCGCCGGGGCCCACACGAAAATACGCGGCCGATTCCTCGACCACCAACCGCGTCTTGGCGAAGGCCGCGAAGCCCGCCGCGACGAGCGCGTTGATCACGATGATGAACAGCCCCCGGCCGCTCTCGGCCGCGCCCTCGCGCGATTCGGCGCCGACCTTGAGCACCTCGGCGGCGGCGCGCCCTTCGGGATAGGGCAAATTGCCCTCGACGACGAGCGCGCGCCGCAGCGGCACCGAGAACATCACCCCGAGGATGCCGCCGGTGGCGCAGATCGCGGCGGTGAGCAGATAGGGAAAGCCCGTCCACCAGCCGATCATCACCAGCCCCGGCAGCACGAAGATGATCGCGGCGAGCGTCCCTGCGGCGGACGCCACGGTCTGGACGATATTGTTCTCGAGGATCGTCGAGCTTTTGAAATAGCGCAGGATCGCCATCGAGATCACCGCGGCGGGAATCGAGGTGGCAAATGTCAGCCCGACCTTGAGTCCGAGATAGACGTTCGCGGCGGTGAACAGCAGCGTGATGAGCCCGCCGAGCACGATGCCGCGCTGGGTGAGCTCGGCGAGCGGCCGGTGGTCGAGGCTTCGGTCTGTCACGCGCCCATCCCCCCAATCTCAGTCGTCAATCGTCGCCCTTGGCCTCCGACAGCCCCAGCGACTTGAGCTTGCGATGCAGCGCCGAGCGCTCCATGCCGATAAAGGTCGCGGTACGCGAGATATTGCCCGAGAAGCGCTTGATCTGGACGCGCAGATATTCGCGCTCGAAGCTCTCGCGCGCCTCGCGCAGCGGCGTTCCCATGATCGAGCGCGAGCCCGCGTCGGGGGTCAGGCCTGATTGGTCCTGAAGGACCTCGGGCGGCAGCATGTCGACGTCGATCCGCCCGACCCGCTCGCCGGGCGCGAGGATGATCGTGCGCTCGACGATGTTCCTGAGCTGGCGGACGTTGCCCGGCCAGTCATAGGCCTGAAGCGCGGCCATCGCCTCGTCCGAGATCGCCGGATTGGGCACGCGCCGCTCGTTCGCGTAGCGCGCGGCGTAATGCTCGACGAGCGGCGGGATGTCCTCGCGGCGGTCGGCGAGCGGCGGCAGGTGCACGGGGACGACGTTGAGCCGGTAGAACAGATCCTCGCGGAAGCGGCCGTGCGCGATCTCCATTGCAAGGTCGCGCGATGTCGCCGAGACGACCCGGACGTCGACGTTGATCATCCGCTGCCCGCCGACGCGCGTGAAGCGCTGGTCGGTGAGCACGCGCAGGATGCGCCCTTGGGTAGTGAGCGGCATATCCGCGATCTCGTCGAGGAACAGCGTCCCGCCGTGCGCCTGCTCGAGCAGCCCGGGGCGGGCGATATCGTCGCCGTGATCGACCCCGAACAGTTCCTGCTCGACGCGCTCGGGGGTCATCCGCGCCGCGCTGACCACGGTGAAGGGCGCCTCGGCGCGGTTCGACCAGTTGTGGAGCAGCCGCGCCGCGACCTCCTTGCCGACCCCCGCCGGGCCCGTGATGAGCACGCGGCTCCCCGTTCCCGCGACGCGCTTGAGCGTCGCGCGCACGCCGTTGATCGACGCGCTGTTGCCGTTGAGCTCGTCCTCCTGCCCGACCCGCGCGCGCAGCACCTCGTTCTCGCGGCGCAGCCGGTCGGTCTCGGTAGCGCGCGCGACGAGGAGGAGCAGCCGCGCGGCCTCGAAAGGCTTTTCGATGAAATCGGCCGCGCCGCGACGGATCGCGGCGACTGCCGTGTCGATATTGCCGTGCCCCGAGATCATCAGCACGGGGAGCGAGGGGTCGCGCCGCTTGATCTCGTCGAGCAGGTCCAGCCCGTCGACGCGCGAGCCCTGCAGCCAGACGTCGAGCAGCACGAGGCTCGGCCGGCGCTCGTCGATCGCGGCGAGCGCGTCGTCGCTGTTCGAGGCCGCCCGCGCCGAATAGCCCTCGTCCTCGAGCACGCCGGCGACCAGCTCGCAGATGTCGCGTTCGTCGTCGATCACGAGGATATCGAGGGGCATCGCTAATGATCCGTTCTGTGGCGCGTGAGCTGGGAGAGCCGATCGTCGGGGTCGTCCTCGGCGGCCGCCGTGCCCACGAGGGGGGCGAGCGTCTCGAGGTCGAGCGTGATCCTGACGCGCGTCCCCCCGCCCTCGCGGTCGGCGAAGACGATCGCGCCGAAATGCTCCTCGACGATCTTCTTGACGATCGCCAGCCCGAGCCCCGTCCCGCGTGCGCGCGTCGTCATGTAAGGCTCGGTTAGCCGCTCGCGCTCCTCGGGGAGCCCGACGCCATTGTCGTCGACGAACATCTCGAGCCGCCCGCCCTCGATCCGCGCGGTCAGCGTCACCTCGCCCCCGTCGATCCCCTCGCCGAACTTTTGTTCGACCGCCTCAACCGCGTTCTTGACGACATTGGTCAGCGCCTGGCCCAGTTGCCGGCGATCACAGACGATAGGGAGCAAGTCGTCGGGAACGTCGAGCGCGAAGGCGATGTGCGGATGTGCGACCTCGTGGAGGAACATCGCCTGGCGCGCTATGTCGGTCACCGATTCCTCGCGGAACAGCGGCTTGGGCATGCGCGCGAACGACGAGAACTCGTCGACCATCCGCCGTAAATCGCCGACCTGGCGGATGATCGTTTCGGTGAGGTTCTCGAACACCCCCGAATCGGGATCGGCGGTCGCGCCGAAACGCCGCTGCAGCCGTTCGGCGGCGAGCTGGATCGGGGTCAGCGGGTTCTTGATCTCGTGCGCGATGCGCCGCGCAACGTCGGACCAGGCTGCGCGGCGCTGGTCGAACAGCCGCTGGGTGATGTCGTCGAAGGTCAGCACGGATCCCGCCTCGCCCGTCACCACGGTGACCGCGAGCGTGCGCTGCTCGCCGCCGCTGGCGAGCTGGATCACCGAATGGTCGACTGCCGCGTCGAGCATCCTGTCGAGTTCGGGCGCGATATCGGCGAGCCTCGCCCCGATCGGCGAGCGCTGGTCGGTCTGGAGCAGCTCGGCGGCCGAGCGGTTGATCAGCCGAATCGTGCGCTCGCCGTCGACCGAGACCACGCCCGCGGTGACGCTCGACAGCACCGCCTCGGTAAACGCGCGGCGGCTGTCGTTGAGATCGTTGGCGTGGACCAGCGCCCCGGTCTGCTCCTCGAGATTCTGCGTCATCAGGTTGAACGCATTGGCGAGGGTACCGACCTCGTCGCGCTCGGGCGGCGCGTTTACCCGCGCGGTAAGGTCGCCCGCGGTGACCTTGCGCGCCGCGTCGACGAGCTCGTTGAGCGGGCGCACGAGCCGGTCGGCGACATTGAGCGCGATGACGATCGCGACCGAGACGATGAGCAGCGCCCCGATCAGCAGCGCGACGTTGAAGCGCAGCTGCCAGTCGCGCGCGCGCTCGAGCAGCTCGGTATAGTCGGAGAGGACCGCCTGCGCGCGCTGGGTCTGAAGCTGCATCGCCTCGTCGGGCGTGCGCGAAGCGTAGATCAAAAACTCCGAATTGCCGCCGAAGCGCGCGACCGCCTCGAAGCGCCCCCCCGAATCGCGCCGCGCCGAGGGCTGGTCGTTGCGCAGCAGCGCGAGCAGGCTGTCGGTCAGTCGCGGCTCGAGCGAGACCTCGTCGGGATTGACCAGCGCGATGGACTGGACCTGGCCCGCGTCGTTGAGCGTGAAGATCGTCGAATCCGAAAGCCCGCGCGCATAGACCTGATAGGCGTAGAACTCCGCGAATTCCGGGCTTTCGAGCCGGCCCTGCTCGAGGAATGCGCGCAGATCCTCGGCCATGGTGACGGTCTCCGCCTCGACGTTTTCGAGCGCCTCGTTGTAATAGGTCTGCGCAAGCTGCGCGGCGTTCTCGAGCGTCGAGCGCGCGCTGTCCGAATACCAGAATTGCACGCCCTGCTGGAACAGCACCGAGGCGAAGATCACCACCAGCAGCGTCGGCACCGCCGCGAGCCCCGAGAACAGCGCGACGAGACGGACATGGAGCCGTCCGTTACCCCCGGCGGGCGAGCGCGCCGCCCTCCCCTGCGCGATCCGCCGCGCGATCAGCACCATCAGGAGCATCGCCGGGACGAGGATCGCGACGAGCAGCGCCGCGGTGGTCAGCGGCGAGAGCACCGCGCGCTCGCCGCCCCCCGCGACGATGACATAGCTCCACGCGCCGATCGCGACGAGCACGAGCACCGTCGCGAGCTCGAGCGTGGGGAAGAACCAGGGCTGGCTCGTCACCGGCGCGGGGTCCCGCGCCTCGAAGGCGGCTGGTGGGGCGTCCACGCTCATCGTGGCGGCGCTAGCACGTCATTGTTGCATGGAAAACACAGTTTGCCGCGCCAGCTGTGCATCGTGGCGCGGTAAGGCTCGCTCAGGGCCGCGGCTCTACCTCCCGCTCGGTGAGCTTCTTGCGCAAGGTGTTGCGGTTGATTCCCAGCAGCTTTGCCGCGCGGATCTGGTTGCCCCCCCCCGCCGCCATCGCCATGCGCAGCAGCACGGGCTCGATCTCTGCGAGCACGCGCTCGTAGAGGCCCTCGTCCGGCGCGCCGCCGCCCGCGAGATACCCCGCCAGCCAGCGTTCGAACAGCCCGCCGAGCTCGGCGTCGGATGACGCCATGGCGTCCCCTCCCCCGCCCGCGAGCGGCGCGCCGAGCACCTTTGCCGTGATCACATCCTCGCGCGCGAGCGCGGCGACGCGCATCATCACATTCTCGAGCTCGCGGACATTGCCCGGCCAGGGCTGCACCGCGAGTCGCGCGATCGCGTCGGGCGCGAGCCGCTTGCGCGCCAGCCCCTCCTGCGCGGCGCGCTCGAGGAAGTGGCGCGCGAGCTCGCCGATGTCCTCGGGCCGCTCGCGCAGCGCGGGCAGCCGGATCGGGACGACGTTGAGCCGGTAGAACAGGTCCTCGCGAAACTGGTTGGCCTCGATCAACGCGCCCAGATCCTTGTGCGTCGCCGCGACGATCCTGAGGTCGGCCTTGATCGCGCGCGCGCCGCCCACGGTCGTGAACTCGCCCTGCTGGAGCACGCGGAGCAGCCGCGTTTGCGCCTCCATCGGCATGTCGCCGATCTCGTCGAGAAACAGCGTTCCCCCCTGCGCCTGCTCGAACTTGCCCGCGGTGCGCGCGGCCGCGCCAGTGAACGCGCCGCGCTCATGGCCGAACAGCTCCGATTCGATCAGCTCGCGCGGGATCGCCGCCATGTTAATCGCGACGAAGGGCATCTCGCGGCGGCGGCCGAGATCGTGGATCGCGCGCGCGACGAGCTCCTTGCCCGTCCCCGATTCGCCGAGGATGAGCACGGTCAGGTCGTTGGCGACGACGCGCGCGATGACGCGATAGACCTCCTGCATCGCCGCCGAGCGCCCGATCAGCGGCAACTCCTCGCCGGACGGGGCTTCAAATTCGGCAGGGCGCGCGCCGCGCTTGGCGCAGGCGTCGGCGACCGCGCGCGCGAGCTCGTCGAGGTCGAAGGGCTTGGGAAGATATTCGAACGCGCCGCGCTCGGTCGCCTGGACCGCGGTGGTCAGCGTGTTCTGCGCCGAAAGCACGATCACGGGGACAAGCGGGTCGCGGTCGAACAGCTCGGCAAGGAACTCGAGCCCGTTGCCGTCGGGAAAGACGACGTCGGTGACCAGCACGTCGGGCATCGCCTGGTCGAGCGCCCGGCGCATCTCGGCGATCGAGCCCACGGTCTCGACGCGATGCCCTTCCCTTCTGAGCTTCTCGCGCACCACCGTGCGGATCGCGTCGTCGTCGTCGGCGAGCAGCACCGAGCTCATGGCGTCCCTCCCGCGCGCGGCAGCAGCACGCGAAACACGCTCTCGCTCGCCTCGCGGTCGCGATGATATTCGATGATCGCATCGTGATCGGCGACAATCTTGTCGGCGAGCGCGAGGCCTAGCCCGGTGCCGCTGCGTTTGGTCGTGACGAAGGGTTCGAAGATGTGCCCGGCGAGCTCGTCGGGCGCGCCGGGGCCGTTGTCGCGCACGGAGACCTCGATCGGCAGCGCCAGCCGCCCCTCCCCTTCGCGCCCGCGCACCGACACGCCGTGGCGATAGGCCGTATTGATCGAGACCGTGCCATTCGACGAGTTTTCAATGGCTTCCACGGCATTTTTGAGAAGATTGAGGAAGACCTGCACGAGCGCATCGTGGTTGCCCACGATCTCGGGAAGCGACGGATCATAGTGGCGCGCGATCGCGACGCCGTCGCCGAAGCCCTTGCCCGCGATCTCGCAGACATGGTCGAGCACCGAATGGATGTTGAGCGGCGCGCGCGCGAGCGAGCGGCCGTCGGTGAAGCTCTCCATCCGGTCGATCAGCGCGGCGATTCGGTCGACCTCCTTGCGGATCAGCGCGGTCAGCTCCGAAGCCGCCGGATCGCTGTCGCCGATCAGCTGCGCCGCGCCGCGAATCGCCGAAAGCGGGTTCTTGATCTCGTGCGCGAGCATCGCCGCCGCGCCCACCGCAGAAAGCTGCGCCTTCCCGCCCGCGCCGCGCTGTCCCGCGAGCTGCGCCGAGCCGCGCGGATGGATCGCCGCGATCCGCCATTCGGGGCGATCGGCGAGCGCTGCGACCGCGATATCGGCTGAAAAGCGCGCACGTCGGCGTCCCCGCGCGCGCCGAACAGCGCGGCCGATTCGCCGAAAAGCCCTTCGGCCCCGATCTCGCGGAGATGCGCGAGTCCCGTGTTGAACAGCGTGAGCGCGGCGAGATTGGCCGCCTCGATCGCCCCGCGCGGCCCGATCGCCAGCGCGGCGGTCGGCAGCCCGGCGAAAATCTCCTCCGCCT
>JACMKH010000123.1 GCA_014380205.1 Sphingomonadaceae bacterium | reverse complement strand
GCGCCGCCGACGGGCGCGGTCTCGAACTCGAGCCCGAGCTCCAGCGCGTCGAGCACGCGGCGCGCCTCGGCGATGATCTCGGGCCCGACGCCGTCGCCTGGTAGGACCGCGATTAGCATATGGCCGCTCTATCCCCCTGCCCTGCTCATGCAACCGCGCGCTCGAGGCGATCGAGCAGCCGCCCGCGCGCGGCCATGACGTCGGCGCGATGGCCCGCGAACAGATGCTCCGCGAGGTGCGCGCCGGTGTCCCGCAGCACGGCGAGGATCGCGGGCCAGCCGGGCGCCTCGCCGCCGCGTAGCACATCGCCGAAATCCGCGCCGCCGAAGCCCAGCTCCGAGAGCAGCAGCAGCTCGTAACGGACGAGCCCTACCACCCAGCGGCGCGCGCTCGGAGCGGCCTCGATCGCGGCGAGCACGCCCTCGAGCGCGGCATGGATGCGCGGATAGGGATGGCCCTCAGGCAAAGTCGCGGCGGTGAGCGCGGCGAGCCACTCGATCGCCGCCGCCGCGAGCGGCTCGGTGTGGAGCGCGCCGCGGCTCTGCGTCAGCTCCACGGTGAGCCCGGCAAGCTGATCCTCGCTGCGCGCGCGGAACTCGGCCTCGACGATGTTGCCGGGGAGGAGGACGGGACGAAGCCGCCGCGAACGCCCGCCACGCACATAGCCCGCGACGAGGCCGTCACGCGGGGTGAGTAGCCGCGCGATCGCGCCATGCTCGGCGTGGGGACGAACGGCGCAGACGATGGCGGGGGCGCGGATGTGCATTGGCGGCTGGTGTATGGAGCCCGTCACTACTGCGAAAGCGGGAATGACGGAGTTAGCGTCGAATTCTGGAAACCAATCGCCCGCCGCCGGTCGCCGCAAGCACGCGCTTCACCACGCTTACGCTCACATCGAACCCGCGCATCCCACCAGCGAGCAACAGATTCGCCGGCGTGCGCCGCAGCAGCAGCAGATCGACGCACTCCACCGCCCCGGTGGCGAATTGGCGCTTGTGCTGGCCATCGCCCTCGGTGAAATCGAAGCGCGCGAAGCGGCCTTCCTCGACTAGCGCGCGCATCGCCTCGAACTGGAGCACAGCGCCCGGCGAGTGCGCCGCGAAGGCGGGATCGTAGCCGAGATGCGCGTAGATCAGCGTGTCGCCCTCGGCAGGGCAATAGAGATAAGCGATGGGCGCGCCCTCGGCGAAGAGCAGGAAGGCGCGGACGCGGTCGTGCGTGGTTAGGTGGACCATCTGGGCGCGCGCCGCCTCGCCTTCGGGAAGGCCAGCGTCGAGCAGCCGCTCCTGATAGGTCATGCGCGAAAGCGATATTGCGAGATCGTGAAACGTCGCGATCTCCGCGGGGCTACGATAGGTTCTAAAGTCTAGTTCACCGAAAGATTCGCGGAATTTCCTGGTTTTACGCTTGAGTGTTGAGCGCGTGTTGGAGGAGAGTGCGCCGAGATAGGCGTCGAAGCCGCCGGACAGATGGGCGTAGCGTCGCATGTAGCGCTGGCGCTCGACCGCGAGCAGATGGGGGCGCGCCGAGCGAATCGCGGCTTCGTGGCGGGCGGCGAGCGAGGTGATGAGATAGCCGTGGTCGCCATGCCCAAGCGGCGGCAGCGCGGGGGTGCGGCGATCGAGCGCGCCATCGAGCGAAAGGCCGACGCGGACGAGGCGGCGGCGGATCGCGAACAGCGTGCGCGCGCCGACCTGGAAGCGCAGCGGGAGCGGGGCGGCGGCGGTCATGCGAAACGCTCCTCGACCACGTTCGACCACAGCTGCTCGGCCATGCGCGCGGCCCTGAGCG
>JACMKH010000122.1 GCA_014380205.1 Sphingomonadaceae bacterium | reverse complement strand
TCGCGCGTCGCGTGGATCGCGAGCGCATAGCCTTCGCTCGCGAGCCGCGCGGCGATCGCCGCGCCGAGCCTGCGGCAGCCGCCCGTGACGAGCGCGAGCTTCACCGCCGATGCCTCACCATCGTGATCCCGATCGATTCGCCCCCGGTCGAGACCGCGAGCTTGACGATGCCGACCTCGACGCGCTCGACGCGCCGGTCCTGGAGGAAAAGCGTCTCGATGATGTGATCCGCGACCGACTCGATCAGCGTGAAGTGCCGGTCCTTCGGAATCGCGTCGGTGATCGCGTGCTTGAGATCGAGATAATTCTTGGAATGGCTGAGCGGCGTGTCGGGCGCGAAGCGGTCGCGCGCGGCGACATCGGCGGCCACCGAAATGCGCAGCGGCTGGGGCAGATGCGTCTCCTCCGAATAGACGCCGGTCAGCACCTGCACCTCGACATCGCGGACCTCGAGCCGCAGCAGATCATCGTGACTGGTCATGCCCGCGGACCTAGGCGGGGAGGCCTTGCGCGTAAATGCCCTCCGGCTGGCCATCGCGCGGCCGTCCGCCTATCTCGCCGCCATGCCGATGCCCGCGCCGCCCGATCTCGCCTCGCTGTCGCTCGCCGAGATCGCCGCGCTCGCCGAGGCGCGGCGGCTGCCCCCGGTCGAGAGCTGGAACCCGAGCCATTGCGGCGACAGCGAGATGCGCATCGCCGCCGACGGAACCTGGTTCCACCAGGGATCGCCGATCGGACGGCAGGCGATGGTGCGGCTGTTCTCGACGATCCTGCGCCGCGAGCCCGACGGCGGCTATGTCCTCGTCACGCCCGGCGAGAAGCTCGAGATCGCGGTCGAGGACGCGCCCTTCGTCGCGGTCGAGCTCAAGAGCGAGGGTGAAGGCGAGGCCCGCCGCCTCGCCTTCCGGCTCAACACGGGCGAGATCGTGGTCGCGGGACCCAGCCATCTGCTACGCTTTGAGCCGCGTGACAATGGTCCCCACCCCTATCTGCTCGTCCGCAAGGGGCTCGACGCGCTCGTCGCGCGCCCGCTTTATTACGAGTTCGTCAATCTCGCGCTGGACGAGGCCGGCGATCCGCCCGGCCTGTGGAGCGAGGGCGTGTTCTTCGCGATGGAGCCCCCCGCATGACCATCGCCGAGCGCCTCCGCGCGACGCTCGAGCGCGGCCATGCGCGTGAGACCGTGCTGCTCGAAAGCGACTTCCGCGACGCCGAGGTGCCGCCCGGCGAGGTGATGCTCGCCGCGGTGCTCGTCGCGGTGGTCGACCGGCCAAACCCGACCGTGATTCTCACCGTCCGCCATGAGGCGATGCGCAAGCATCCCGGGCAGGTCGCGTTCCCAGGCGGGCGAATCGATGCCGAGGATGACGGACCGATCGGGGCGGCGCTTCGCGAGGCCGAGGAGGAAATCGGCCTGTCTCGCGATCACGTCGACGTGATCGGGATGACCGACAGTTACCGCACGATCACCGGCTTCGATGTCACCCCCGTGGTCGGCGTCGTCCCGCCCGGCCTCGAGCTCACGCCGCACGCCGAGGAGGTCGCCGAGGTGTTCGAGGCCCCGCTCGATTTCCTGCTCGAGCCCGGCAACCATATCGAGCAGTCGGTCGAATGGCAGGGCCGCGAGCGGCATTATTACGAGATCAACTGGCAAGGCCGCCGCATCTGGGGGGCGACCGCGGCGATGATCGTCAACCTCGGCCGCCGCCTGGCCTACGGGCCATGAAGCTGCCTGAGGCCGAATGGCGCGCCCGGCCGGGTCTCGATCGCCTGCTCGCCGCGCTCGATGCCGAAGAGGGCGCGACGCGCTGGGTGGGCGGCGCGGTGCGCGACACCTTGCTCGGCCTACCCGTCACCGACATCGATTGCGCGACGACGATCGCGCCCGACGCAGTGATCGAGCGGCTGCGCGCGGCGGGGATCAAGGTCGTGCCTACGGGGATCGCGCACGGCACGGTCACCGCCGTCATCGAGGGCAAGCCCGTCGAGGTGACCACCCTGCGCCGCGACGTCTCGACCGACGGCCGCCGCGCGACGGTCGCCTTCACCGACGACTGGCGCGAGGACGCCGCGCGCCGCGATTTCACGATCAACGCGCTCTCGGCTGATCCGCTGAGCGGCGCGCTCCACGATTATTTCGGCGGGCTCGACGATCTCGCCGCGCGCCGCATCCGCTTCATCGGCGATCCGCTCCGCCGCATCGCCGAGGATCACCTGCGCATCCTGCGCTTCTTCCGCTTCCACGCGCGCTTCGGCGAGGGTGCGCTCGACGGGGCGGGCTATGCCGCCTGCGTCGCGCGCGCCAACGACCTGATGGCGCTGTCGCGCGAGCGCATCGCCGACGAACTACTCAAGCTGCTCGCGTTCCCCGACCCGCGCGCGACGTTGCGCGCGATGCTCGACGGCGCGATCCTGCGCCCCGTTCTTCCCGAGATCGGCGAGGAAGGATTCGCCCGGCTCGACCGGCTCATCGCACGCGAACAGGCGCTGGCGATCGCCCCCGAGGCGATCCGCCGCCTCGCCGCGCTGCTGCCGGCCGATGCGGGCACTGTCGCCGACATCGCCAAACGCCTGCGCCTCTCCCGCGCCGACGAGAACCGCCTGCGCGTCGCCGCCGCGCCCGAGTCCGACGATATC
>JACMKH010000121.1 GCA_014380205.1 Sphingomonadaceae bacterium | reverse complement strand
TCGCCGACTTCACCGGCGCCGACGAGATCGCGCTGTTGGGATCGGTCTACGGCCTCGCGCCGGTCGCGCTCGCGCCGGGCGCCTTCCGCAACGGCGCCGCGGCGGCCGACGGCAACGACCGCATCATCTACAACCAGGGCGCGGGGCTGATCTTCTTCGACGCCGACGGAAACGGCGCGGGCGCACAGGTGCTGATCGCCGCGGTGAGCGGCAATCCGGCGCTCGCGGCGGGAGATTTCATCGTGATCTGAAGGGCGCGGCCGCGCCTCATGGTGGTAGGGAGGATCGGGCCATGGATGTTCGCGCGGGTGTCTGGCTGACCGCTGAAGAGGATTTCGCGTTGCGCCTTGGCGGGCGGTTTCGCGACGGGCCCGCGCGGCGGCCTCGCCCATGGCGCATGCACGGCCTGTCACAGCAGGGAGGAGAAGATGGCTACAAATGAGGCGGAAATCTATCAGCAGCAACTGATCGCCGAGGGGCTGCCACGCTCCGTCCGGCTCCACAAGCTCGACGCAGAGGCGAGACGCGCGGCCCTGGAGCAGCCGAGCGCGGCCTTGGTGGCCGCCGGACTGAAGCCCCCCGACGGGCTGAACGTCAGCGTCAGCGCCCGCGATGAAGACGGCCGATTCTCACGCTGGGAGTTCTGCACGACGAACAGGGCCGGCATAACCGTCTGCGTCACGATCGAGGACATGGGCCTCAGCTGACGCCGGGGAAGCGATCCCGCAGCAACCCTCGAACACGGTGAAAGGAAGATCCGACCGAGGCCCCCCCCCAGCGACCGCCTCCCCTGATGGCTCGTATCAGTCGCCCGTCACCCTCGCCGCGCCGAGATCGCCCATGCCGACGCTCGCCGAGGCCATCGCCAGCATGCGGTCGAGCGACTTCTTGGCCGCGATCCGCGTCTCCTCGTCGATCTCGATCCTAGGTTCGAGATCGCGCAGCGCGACGTAGAGCTTCTCCATCGTGTTGAGCGCCATGTATGGGCAGATGTTGCAGTTGCAGTTGCCGTCCGCCCCGGGCGCGCCGATGAAGGTCTTCTCGGGGACCGCCTTTTCCATCTGGTGCATGATGTGCGGTTCGGTCGCGATGATGATCGTCTGCGCCGGGCTCGCCTTGGCCTCGGCGAGGATCGACGAGGTCGAGCCGATGTGGTCGGCGTGATCGAGGATGTGCGCGGGGCATTCGGGATGCGCGAGCACGGGCGCGCCGGGATGGAGCGCCTTGAGCTTGATCAGCTCGGTTTCCGAGAACGCCTCGTGGACGATGCACACGCCCGGCCACAGCAGCATGTCGCGACCGGTCTTGCGCGCGAGATAGCCGCCGAGATGCTTGTCGGGCGCGAAGATAATTTTCTGGTGCATCGGGATCTGCGAGAGGATCTTCTCCGCCGACGACGATGTCACGATGATGTCCGACAGCGCCTTCACCGCCGCCGAGCAGTTGATGTAGGTCAGCGCGATGTGATCGGGGTGCGCCTCGCGGAAGGCGCGGAACTTGTCGGGCGGGCAGCTGTCCTCGAGGCTGCACCCGGCGGCGAGATCGGGCAGCACGACGATCTTCTCGGGCGACAGGATCTTCGCGACCTCGGCCATGAACTTGACCCCGCAGAATGCGATCACCTCGGCGTCGGTCTCGGCCGCCTTGCGCGACAGATCGAGGCTGTCGCCGACGAAGTCCGCGATGTCCTGGATGTCGGGCGTCTGGTAATAATGCGCGAGGATGACGGCGTTGCGCTCGTCGCGCAGCCGGCCGATCTCGGCGCGGATGTCGACCCCGGTGAGCGTGCCGCCAATGCCCTGACGTGCGTCCATCTCGGCCTCCTATCGCCCCTCGGCGTTTCTGCGCTCGCGCAATATGTCGCGCGATCGATCCATCCGGTTGGTGTTGCGCTCGCCCTCGTGCGCGAAGCGGACGACGACGTCGGCGTCGACCTCGGCCGCGCGCAACGGCAGCTCGAAGTTGCGCTCGACCGCGCTCCGAGCGGCCTCACGCGCGAGCCGCATCGGCGTTTCGCCCTGCGCCTGCTCGAGCAGCGACTGGCGCGCGGCGCGCTGGTTGGCGGTGTCGAGCGCATCCTCGGCGTCGCTCAACGCCATCAGGATACCGCCCTCGTCATATTCGCGGATCTGCCGCATATCGATCTCGGGTCCGGCCACGGTGACATCGGGCAAGGTCACGGTGAGCGTCCGCGCCTCGGGATCCCATGCGAGGTCATCCTCGCCGAGCTGCGCGAGATCGAGCTCGTAGCGCACGTCGCCGGGCATGATAAGCGTCTTGCGCGCGCTAAGCCCGAAGCGCCGCTGGGTCGAGGTAGTCACCGCGACGAAGCGCGCGGCGAAGGGCACGAGCACATTCTGCTCGCGCAGCCCCTCAAGGCTCGCGGTCGCGATCGTCTCGGGATCGGGTCCGCCGCCGAAGAAGCGGTCCATCAGGTCGCTGGTCAGGAAGACGAGCGCGCCGATCGCCGCGAGCACCATCAAGGTGCAGCCCAGCGCCCAGTTGCGCGCCGCGCGCGCCGCGCGCGGCTCGCTCCGCGCCTCGCTCGCTACGCCGCCTTCTTCCATGCCTCTCCGTCCTGCTCGACCAGCCCGCGCGCGCCAAGGTCGATGAGATGCGCGAGCACCGACCGGCCTGCCGCCCCGGTGAGCCTCGGGTCGAGACCCTTGTACATTTGCGCGACCATATCGGGGATAACGCCCGGTCCCGCGTCGAGTGCCCGCAATATCTGCCCCTCGCGCTGGCGGCGATGCCCGATCAGCCCACGGACGAGCCGCGCGGGCGCCTCGACGGGCTCGCCATGCGCGGGATAATAGATCGCGTCCGCGCGCGCCTGGAGCTTGTCGAGGCTCGCCATATAGGCGGCCATGTCGCCATCGGGGGGCGAGACGACGGTGGTCGACCAGCCCATGACGTGATCGCCGGTGAACAGCGCGCCCGCCTCGACCAGCGCGTAGCAGAGATGGTTCGAGGTGTGGCCCGGGGTCGCGACGGCTTCGAGCGTCCAGCCCGGCCCGCGCAGCCTCTCGCCTTCGCGAAGCACCCGGTCGGGTGCATAGTCTTCATCGAAGCTCGCATCGGCGCGCGGCCCGTCGTCGCTCAGCGCAAGCGGCGCGCAGCCTACGATCTCCGCCCCCGTCGCCGCCTGAAGCGCGCGCGTGGCGGGGCTGTGGTCGCGGTGCGTATGCGTGCAGACGATATGGCGCATCGTCTCGCCGCTCGTCGCCGCGAGGATCGCCTCGACATGCGCCGCGAGATCGGGGCCCGGATCGATCACCGCGACCTCGCCGCGCCCGATGATATAGGTCTGCGTGCCCGTATAGGTGAACGCCGAAGGGTTGGGCGCGAGCACCCGTCGCACCAGCGGGTGCAGCTCCTGCGTCAGTCCTGCCTGCTGATCGCCCATCGCCGATGATGTGGCGATCAACGCGGGCGCTGCCAAGGATGAATTGGTTTCAGCCGATGTCGGAATATTTGACAGGCGCGGAAAAGCTTAACGGTGCGGACACCATCGTCTCGCCCGCCGATCCGCCTTCGCGTCAAACTGGCACGCGCTATGCAACGATGGAGACGTTCCAAACCCAACCCACCCTGTGAGTGGCGGGCCGAGCGCTACACTGGTCTCGCATCGGCCCGCCCTCGCAACCCCATGAAAATCAGCGCGGCGATCAGCACCGGCCCGTAGAACAATACGAGCCGCCAGATCACCATGACCGGCCCGAGCCGGTCGGGGGGCACGAAGGGCGCGTAAAGCAGCAGGAAGGCGGCCTCGGTCCCGCCCATCCCGCCCGGCGTGGGCACCACGGTGCTGAAGGTGAACACCAGCCATTGCAGCCCCAGATAGAGCAGCGGCAGCATCTGCGCGCCCGCGAAGCCGATCACCGCCGTCGCCACCGAATAGCGCGCGATCCATTGCAGCACCGCGAGCGCCATGCTCGCCGCGACCACGCTCTTGCCGTGCCGCAGGATAAGCCCCCAGTCCCGGCGGACGTTCGCGATCCCCTCGGCCAGCCGCGCCATCGCGCGCGCCACCCAATCCTTGACCCGCGCGCCGAACCAGCCTCCGCGCGCTCCCCCCGCGAGCAGGCACAGCAGCGCTACCAGCCCCGCGACGAAGCCTAGCGCCAGCAAGGTAGAATCGACCGTCCCGCTGATCCACTCGAACGAGCGGAACGCGGCGGGGAGCTCGATCATCGTCGCGATGGTCAGCGCGACGCCCATCGTCCCGAAGATCACGACCGTGTCCTCGGCGGTCTGCACCGTGATCACCGTCGTCGCGCGGTCGGCCGGGACGCCCTCGTTGACGAGGAATCCCCAGCGGATCACGGTCGATCCGGTTGCGGTCGGCGTGATCGCGTTGCCGAGCACGGTGCCGAGCATCACGCGCGCGTTCTGGCGCAGGCTAAGCGGAATCTCGAGGAAGCGGCACCAGATCGCCATCCGGATAATGTTCGTGATCCAGGGAACGAAGGCGAGGCCGATCGCGACGAAGATCAGGCTCGGCCGCTCGATGATCTCCGACAACCGCCGGCCGTCGAGCGTCCACAGGAAGAAGGCGATGTTGGCGAGCACCGCGAGCGGCAGCGCCCACATCGCGACGCGAATCGCGTGGCGGCTGATTCGGCCCTTGCGTTCGGGCGTCTCGCCCGGCGACTGCGCCCCCTCTATCATCCGCGCAGGTTAGAGCAGCCGGAGCCAAGATTGAAGCGGCTTCGCTAATGGGCGGTCGCCGAGGCTGCGGCCTGCATCTCGCGCAGCGCCGCGAGCGTTTGGGGATCGGCTGGAAGGAAGCTCTCGACCGCAAGCTCGGCGAGCGTGATGTCGACGGGCGTGCCGAACATCGTCGTCGTCGAGATGAACGACAGCTCGCCCATCGGCGTGCGCAGGATCAGCGGCACGGCGATCCCGGCATAGGGATTGTCGGCCTCATCGTCCTCGCGGCCGGGATAGCCGCGCAGCTCGTCGAGCAACCGGATCAGCACCCGATCGCCGGTCGCGCGAATCTGCTCCTCGAGCCGCGGGAAGATATGCGCGCGCCACTGGCCCAGATTGACGATATTGGGCGCCGCACCATCGGGGTGCAGGCTCAGCCGCAGCACGTTGACGGGGGGCCGCAGCAGCGCCGGGTCGACGCCCGCGAGCAACGGCGTGAACCCGGCATTCGCCGCGACCAGCTGCCAGTGTCGGTCGATCGCGATCGCGGGAAACGGCTCGTGCGCCGCGAGCACCAGATCGACCGCGCGGCGCGCGGCGGCGAGCGCGGGATCGTCGAGCGGGCGATGCGGCGACGCAGGCGCGAATCCGGCGGCGAGCAGCAGTT
>JACMKH010000120.1 GCA_014380205.1 Sphingomonadaceae bacterium | reverse complement strand
GTCGAGCGGCTGCTCGCGCAGGTCCGCGCGACGGTTTACGCGCGCGCGTCGGCGCAGGACGCGGGCTATGGGCTCGAGACCGAGGCCGCCGCGCTCGATGGGCCGCTGGTCGAAACTTCACTTGCGGCGACCCAATCGCTCGAAGCTTTGTTCAAGCCCCTCTCGCGTCTCCGCCAGCGGCTCGAGGCGGTGCTCGAAGACGGGCCCGACTGGCTCGACGGCCAGGCGCGCGCGCGGATCGAGAGCGCGATGCTGGGCCTTGCCTTCCGCACGCAGACGCTCGCCGCCTGGATCGCGTTGCTCGCGCGGATGGGCGGCCCCTCCGATCCCGATTTCGTCGACTGGCTCGCGGTCGAGCGCGCCGAGGGTCGCGAATACGACATCGGGCTCCACCGCCACTGGCTCGACCCGACGCGCCCGCTCGCCGAGGCGGTGATCAAGCCCGCGCACGGTCTCGTCGTCACCTCGGCGACCTTGAAGGGCGCCGAGGACTGGGAGGCCGCCGAGGCGCGCGCGGGCGGGGCGCACCTCGATTTCGCGCCGACGCGTTTCGAGACGCCGAGCCCGTTCGACTATGCCGCCAACAGCGAGGTGCTGATCGTCACCGACATCAAGCGCGGCGACATTGCCGCGCTCGCGGAGGCCTATGGCCGGCTGATCGAGGCGGCGGGGGGCGGCGCGCTCGGGCTGTTCACCGCGATCGCGCGATTGAAGGCGGTCCACGCGCGCATTGCCGACCGGCTCGCGCGCTCGGGGCTGCCGCTCTACAGCCAGCACGTCGACCCGATCGACACGGGGACCTTGATCGACATCTTCCGCGACGACCCGCGCGCGAGCCTGCTCGGCACCGACGCGCTGCGCGACGGAGTGGACGTCCCGGGCGAGTCCTTGCGCCTCGTCATTATGGAAACAGTCCCCTGGCCGCGCCCCACCGTGCTCCACGCCGCGCGCAAGCTCGCACAGGGCGGCAGCGCCTATGTCGACCGGCTGGTCCGCGCGCGCCTCGCGCAGGCGTTCGGGCGGCTGATCCGGACCAAGGACGATCGCGGCGCGTTCGTGCTGCTCTCGGCCGCGACGCCCTCGCGATTGCTCAGCGCGTTTCCCGAGGGGACGCCGGTGCGGCGGGTGGGGTTGGAGGAGGCGGTGGAGCGGGTTTCAAATCCTCCCCGGAACGGGGAGGGGGACCGCACGGCGAAGCCGGGTAGTGGAGAGGGCTCTCGGATTGACGCGGCGATTGGGGAGGGCCCCCTCCACCATGCTCCGTATGGTCCCCCTCCCCGTAGGGCGGAGGATTGATCGCGCCGCCGCGCTTGACGCTCGGCCGCTCGCGCGCGCAATCGCGTGGGAATGGACGCCTTCTCCTACCTCTCGGTCCTGCTCTCGATCATCATCGGACTCGCGATCGCGCAGGTGCTGCTCGGCTATCGAGGGCTGCTGTTGTCGCGCGCGCGGGTGACGCTCTACGCGCCGCCGCTGATCTGGTCGGCGCTGATCCTGCTGTTCGCGACCCAGCTGTGGTGGGCGAGCTTCGGTCTCGCCGATCACGAGGCGTGGACCTTCGCGGCGTTCGGCATGGTGCTGCTCCAGACCGTGCTGCTCTACATGTCGGCCGCGCTCGTGCTGCCCGATTTTCCGCCGCGCGAGGCGATCGATCTTCGCGATCATTATTTCCGAGAGGCGACTCCCTTCTTCGGCGTGCTGCTCGCGATGATCGCGGTCAGCCTCGCCAAGGACTGGATGCTCGAAGGCAGGCTTCCCGAGGCGGGCAATCTCGGCTTTCATATCGTCTTCGCGGGCGTGGCGGTGGCCGCGATGCTGATCCGCCGCCCGCGCTTCCACGCGGCGCTCGCGCCGGCGGCGGCCGCGCTGAGCCTAGCCTATGTCGGGCTGCTGTTCTCCCGGCTGGATTGAACGGTATAGCAGCCACCTCAGCCGGTGAACTGGAAGTCCGCCGCGTCGAGCGAAGCCGGCGCCACGTCGGTCAGGAAGATCTTGCCCCCCGCCCAGCGGACGATCGCGCCGCCCGCGCCGTCGGACTTGATCTTGAGATCCTCGAAGACGTCCGCGCTGGCGGAGGCGATGCGGATGCGGTCGCCCTCGGCGGAGGAGAAATCGGCGATCGTGTCCACGCCCTGTTGATCTGAAAAGGCGAAGGTGTCGGCCCCCGCGCCGCCGGTCAGCAGGTCGGAATCGCGGGCGCCGTACAGCGTGTCCGCGCCGTTCCCACCATAGAGTTGGTCGTCCTGATGCCCGCCGAACAGGGCATCGTCGCCGCTCTTTCCGAACAGGCGATCATCGCCGTCGAGGCCTTCGAGTCGATTCGCGCCCGAGCCACCTTCGATGCGGTTGGCGAGCGCGTTGCCCGCGCCGTCGATCCCGGCGGCGGTGAGCAGCAGCTCCTCGACATGCTTGCCGAGGGTGAAGTCGACGCTCGCCTCGACGCGGTCGAGCCCGCCCTTCTTGGCCTCGACCACGACGTCGCCTACGGCATCGACGCGATAAAGGTCGTCGCCGAGCCCGCCCGCCATCTCGTCGGCCTCGCTGCCGCCATCGAGCGTGTCCTTGCCGCTGCCGCCCGCGATATCGTCGCGGCCGCTGCCGCCCTGGATCTTGTCGTCGCCCGATCCGCCGTCGCTCGCGTCGGCGCCGGCGCCGGCCTTGAGGTTGTCGTTGCCCGCGCCGCCCGCGAGGAAGTCCGCGCCGGCGGTGCCCTCGAGGAAGTCGTCGTCGAACGAGCCGTTGAAGAACTCTTGGAAATCCTCGGCGGTGATCGTCGTCGCGTCGGTATTGAGCAGCCGCAGCGTGCCGTCGCCCTCGTCGAACTCTTCGGGGAAGAAGATCAGCGTGTCGGCGCCGTCCTGGGTAATCGTGACACGGCTGAAATCGCCCAGGATGCGGTCCTCGCCGTCGACATAGTCGATCGCGACGTCGGTCCCCGGCCCGCCCGCGAAGCGGTCGAGCCCCACGCCGCCGGTGAGCATGTCGTTGCCCGCGCCGCCGATCAACGCGTCATTGCCCTCGCCGCCGTCGAGCGTGTCGTCGTCGATGTTGCCGTCGAGGATGTCGTTGCCCTCCTCGCCGAGCAGCAGGTCGTGACCGAAGTCGAAGAAGTTCATGAAATTGTCGCCGAGTAGATAATCGTCGCCCGCGCCGCCCGTGGCGGTGTCGCCGCTGTCGCCCGCGTAGACATAGTCGTCGCCCTCGCCGCCGAGCAGGGAATCGAGCCCCGAGCCGCCGTTGATCACATCGTCGCCGCCGGCACCGTCGATCGTCACCGACTCGTCGCCGATCTCGTTGCCGTCCTCGTCGAAATTGCCGTAATCACTGGTCAGGTTGTTGGCCTGCTCGTTGCCGACGGCCTCGGTCGCGCCGCCGCGCAGGTGGAGATACTCGACGTTGAGCGGCTGGGCGTAGACGCCGCTTCCCGTCCAGTAGACGCGGTCGGCGCTCTCGAAATCCTCGGTCGGATCGATGTCCGCGGGGGTGGGCGCCTCGATGATCACATCGCCCAGCGAATCGGCCCAATAAGTGTCGTATCTGTCACCGCCGCTCATCGTGTCGTCGCCCGCGCCGCCGTCGAGCCGGTCGATCGTGACGACGAACTCGGGGCCGACCTGGCCGAGCAGAAGGTCGTTGCCCGCGCCGCCCTCAAGCGAGTCGTCCCAGCTGCCGCCGCGCAGCGTGTCGTTGCCGTCGCCGCCCTCGAGCCTGTTCTGGCCGAAGCCGCCGTCCGAGCCGGTGATGTCGTTGTCGAGATCATTGCCCGCGATCTCGACGCCGTCGGCGTGACCCGCGACCGCGTGCTCGACGTTGGCGGTGAGCTCGTAAAGGCCGGTTCCCATCCACACCACGGTGTCGACGCCGCCGCCGATCGCTTCGAGGACGAGGTCGCCCTGCCCGACGATCAACCCGTCGTCGCCCGCGCCGCCATCGAGCGTGTCGATGCCGTCGCCGCCGTCGAGCGTGTCGTTTCCCCCGAGGCCCTCAAGCAGATCGTCGTCCGCGCCGCCCGTAAGCGTGTCATCGTTCTCGGTGCCGGTGAACACAGCCATGATTCGCGATCCTTCTGGTTTTCAACCATTTAGGGGCCGTGGCACGGCGCTGCAAGACTAACATTCGTTACCGTCGCGCCGCGCGGCGCAGAGGTCGAGAGTCCGCGCCGCTGGGCGATTCGTCACGTGGCCAAGGACGTTTCGATCGGCTCCGAGTTCCAAAAAACGCATCCTCACCGGGCTGTTCGGGGGCGAAGGCTTGCTCATGCAGAGGCTCGAGGGCGACAGGTGGCTGCTCATCCTGATGGCCGATCGTCGCCACGCCGCGCGATATTGCGGTCGGCGCGATGCCTCTGTAGATGGAGGGGAAGTCCGGGTGGCGAGCGCGATTCTGAAGGGGTAAGCAAGTGAACAAGAATGGCACCGAGAACGCCGATCTGCTGACCGGGACCGAGTTCGCCGATCTGCTGCGCGGGCTCGGCGGGGCGGACACGCTGCGCGGCCTCGCGGGCGATGATGTGCTCGAAGGCGGGCTGGGCAACGACCTCGCCAAGGCGGGTCTCGGTGACGACCGGCTCGCGGGTGAGGCGGGCGCGGACTCGTTGTTCGGCGCGGACGGCCGCGACCGCATTGAAGGCGGCTCCGAGGACGACCAGCTGAACGGCGGCGAGGGCGACGATACGCTCGTCGGTGGGGCGGGGCGCGATGTGCTGCGCGGCGACGAGGGTGTCGACTGGGCGAGCTATGAGGACGCCACCGCGGCGGTGATCGTCGACGCCAACACGCCCTCCGCCAATTTCGGCTTCGCGCAGGGCGACACCTATTTCTCGATCGAGAATTTCCTCGGCTCGGACTTCAACGACATCCTGCGCGGCGGCGAGACCGCCAACGTGCTTGACGGCGATCGCGGCCATGACGTGATCACGGGGCGCGGGGGCGACGACACGATCGTCGGCGGGCGCGGCGACGACACGATGGACGGCGGGCTCGGCTCCGACTGGGTGAGCTACGCGACCGCGCGCGAGGGCGTCACCGTCGATCTCGCGCCGGCGACCTTCTTCGATCCGCGGGTCGCCAACCCGAGCTATTCGGCACTCGACATCCTCGATCTGTGGGTGACCCCCGGGATGCGCTTCACCGGGCGCTATGCGCTGCTCGACGAGCTGCTCGGGCCGCGCCTTGGGGGGGATGACCGCGGTCGGGGCATCGCTTTCTCGGTCGACCTCATCGACATCTTCGGACCCAATCTCGCCGCGGCCGACGCCGCGGGCGGCGGCAATCCCAATACGGCCGATGCGGAAGGCGACGCCTTCGTCTCGATCGAGAATCTGCTCGGCTCGGAATTTAACGACGATCTGCGCGGGGACTCCGGCGCCAACAAGCTGAGCGGCGGCGCGGGGCGCGACACGCTGCTCGGCCGCGCGGGCGCGGACACGCTGACCGGCGGATCGGGTTTCGACCGCTTCGTGCTCGACGCGACTCCCGACGCGGCCGACCGGATCGAGGATTTCGCGGCGGGCGACAAGATCGCGATCGACGGCGGCGACTCCGCGCTGGCGATCGGCGGGCTCGCGAGCTCGGCCTTCGTCCAGGGGACGGCGGCGACGAGCGCGGCGCATCGCCTGATCTACGACCGCGCGACCGGCCGGCTGTTCTTCGACGCCGACGGCGCGGGCGGCGGCGCGCAGGTGCTGATCGCGACGCTCGGCAACAATGCCGAGCTTTCGGCGACCGATTTCGTCGTTATCTGAGGCGGGCGGGGATCAACCCGTCGGATCGACCGGAATCCAGATCGACCCCGCGCGTAGCAGCATCAACGCGCGCTCGCCGCCGGTAAGCGTGACGCTGTCGGCGAGGCGGATGTTGCCATTTGCGGTATCGTCCGCGACGGTGACGCCCTCGCTCGCCGTATCGGCGCGGAGGATCACGATATCGCCGTCCGCGCCGTCGGAGCTGAAGTTGATCTTGATGAGCGTCGCCGGGTCATTGTTCAGCGTGGTGAGCCGCATGTTGCTGCTCTTGAAGCTGATCGCGCCGTTCGAATTGATCTCGTCGGAGGTGGGCGGTCCCATGCCGATCCTCACGCCGCCCTCTTTCTTGGTCAGCGCCTTGACCGCGCCGACCTCATGGGCATCCGCCTTCACGATGGTGTCTCCTTGCGCGTCCTTGGAGAGCATCTCGACGCCATCGACGCGATAGCTCTCCGCGTCGACGGCCACCACGCCGCTATCCTCGTAAAGGGCCTTGACGTCGCCGACGTGATAGCTGTCGGCCTTGACCGCAGGCGCGCCGCCGGTGTCCTCATAGAGCATTTCGACGCCATCGACGTGATAGCTGTCGGCGTTCATCGAACCCAAACTCGCAACCATTTCCAATCTCCCTTGATTTTGTAGTGGCGGTCAGGCGGCCGGTCCGTCACCGCCCCCGGCTCGTCCGTTCCCGTTCAATCCGTTGGAAAGCGCACCCATTCCGAGCCGCTGTAGAGCAGCTGAACCGACTTGCGGGCATTGCCGAGCGTGATGTCGGCGCCGCAGCGGATGTTCCCGCCGGTCGCGTTGTTCTTCACCACGATCGCGCCGCTCGTCGCGCCCGGCCGGATGATGATCCAGGCGCCTTCCTCGCCGCCGGTGATCGCAATCACATCGCCGCCTCCGGTCGCCGTTACCGTCGTATTGGTCCGCCTGAACAGGATCGCGCCCGAGACGATCGACACGTCGGCGGGCGGCCCCAGGATGACCCTGGCGCCATCGTCCGCCTCTGGGTCGGTTGCGAGCACCTTGGTTCCGCCGACATGGACGCTTTCCACGTTGATCGAGCGAACGCCCTTGTCGTCGCCCGAAACTCCCTCGGCCCACAGGCCTGCCCCGACATGCCAGCGGGTAGCGTACGTGCCCTCCAACATGGTGCTGAAGCTCAACCGACTCGTCTCCTCCCCATCGTTCCACGCGATGATTCGGCCCACGATTTCCGTCATCGCCTGTGTCTCGGTATCGATGTTGCCCCGGCCGTACATCGCGATCCTCGCCAGGACGTCGGCATCGGTATGTTGCTCGACCTTGTCCAATCTCAGCTCGGGAATCTCGGGCGTCTGCGGATCGCTGTGCTCGTCGATCAGGGAGGTCCTGATATGCAGGCTGGTCTGGGGCCGATCGGTGCCGAGCCCCATCCACACGCTGTTGTGCTTCCGTGTCTCGACATCGTCGGTCACGTTGAAGTTGACGACCTCGATCGAGACCTGGTTGTACAGCCACAACAGCCGCGCCTTGATCGCCTTGTCGTCGGCGCCGAAGGCGTTCTGCCAGCCCTGTTCGAACGGGTCGTTGGGCTCCGTCTTGCTCTTCGCGATATAGGCGGTGAATCCCGGATAGAAGCCGTTGGAGTTGGCGGCGTAGGCATAGTTGGGATGGGCGTTGATGTGCGCCAGCACGAGCTCCCCGTCGGCGTCGGCATAACCGGGGCCCGGATCGATCCCCTCGGGCCGGGTGATCGTCTGGTTGCCGACCAGCTTGCCGTTGCAGTTCTCGCCCAGCTCGAGATCGTAATAGTCGCCATCCGCCGGATATTGGCCGTCCGTCGGAAGAGGCCCGTCAACGCCGAACACCGTGGCTGTCACGAGATCTTTTGCCTCGGACTCTTCGTCGTTGATCTGGTTGGCGACCGCCGAGGCGGAATTGTCATCGCTGTCCGGCGTGACCGTAATCTCATAGCCGCCCCCTGTTTTCGGGACCGCCACGACCGAGGGGCTCGTGCTCGGCGTCATGATCCTGACGCTGAGATCGTTGCCCAGCTCGCCTCGCGTCTCCTCGCCGCCTTCCGCCGTGATCCGCAGCTTATAGGCCCCGCCGTCAAATGTGTACGAGGCCTGGATCGCCTCATGCCGCGCTTCGACGACCATCGCCTGCGAATTGCCGTTCTGGACGCCGGGCGCGGTCGTTGAAATGACGTTGATCGCGCTGTTCGCCAGATGATGTGGAGGTCGTCCCTCCTGGTAGCCCTTGAGCGTGACCTTGAGGCCGTAATAGGAGAAGTTGTTGTTCACGGCCGCCGTCGACTCGGGATTCTCGACCACGCCCGAGAACCACCACATCGGATGGCTCAGCGGCGGCAGCGCGGCGGGAACGCGGTGCTCCGTCCGGAATGCCGCCTGGCTGAACCCTACCGGATTTTCGCCGGCCGGGTCGGCGGCGAGACGGCCGTCAGGCAGCGCCTGAACCGTCGGCATGACGATTTCATCCCCCGGCGTCTCGAAAATGTTGGTGAGCAGTGACGATTCGGGAATCTCGTTGGGCGTAACGTTTCCCTTCAACAACGGCAGGCCATGTCCGTTCATGAACACCTGCTTGTCGACCGCCTCTTGGACCATGAACAAGATTTGTAGCGGCGACAGCGGCGTGCCGTCGGCCGGCGGGGGCGTCATTCGCACGATCTCGAGGGTGTCGCCCGCGTCGAGCTTATCTTCGAGGTCGATCGTATTGCCGTCCAGCTCGTAATCGCCGGGATGAATCCAGACCCCATTCCGGTAAACGTCGAGCCGCGACAATCCCGCCACAAACTGAAAGGCAAACATGAACTCGTGCTCATTGTTGTTGGCATCGCTGACGACGTAGCGCGAATAGGCGTCGACAACCTGTCTCATTTTGGTCCCCCCAGTTGATGTCCAATCCCCCGCCGCGGGCGGCGTAGGGTCACAGTACGAAATTGCTGTGGTCGGTATTGTCCCCCTGGGTTATGATGGTAAAATCGGCGACGGCATCTCCGTCGACGTCGCCCTCGATGAACGTGCTGTTGAGCCCGCTGTCATAGCGCAGGCGGAGCTGCCCGGCCGTTCCGGTAAAATCGGGCACGCGCGTGAAGGCTTGATCGCCACCAACATTAGCATCGGCGTCGATGGCGGAAAGGTCGATCGTCTTGTTGTGGCTGAGCCGCACGATGAGATCGGGGGCCGTGGGCGTCGAATCGTCGAGCGCCTCGTATATGAAGACGTCTCGCTTCTCATCGCCGTCAAGCGTGTCGGCGCCTAGCCCACCCGTCAGCGTGTCCGACCGATATCCGCCCTGGATAAGATCGGCCCCATCGCCGCCAAACAACAAATCAGCTCTGCCGTCCACTCCAAGGATCGTGTCATCGCCAGCACCGCCATAAAGTCTCCCACCGCCTTCCAGAAGATCATTGCCATCGTCCCCAAAAATGTCGAATTCATTAAGGTTTCTGGAAATGGTGTCATTGCCGTCTCCCCCGGACAACATGCCGATTTCCAATGGGACAGCCGCCCCTGTTGCTCTGATACTGTCATCTCCCAAGCCCCCAAAAACAGTGGAGTTACCGCCAGCGAATACAGTGTCATTGCCCCCTCCTCCACTGATGCTACTGCCTATACCGCCGCTGCCGGAAACCAGGTCGTCACCTTCGCCGCCGTGGATGGTATTTGGATCGGCGCCGCCCTCAATAGTGTCGTTTCCAGCGCCTCCATCAAGCGTATCAAGGTCAGAGCCGCCGATCAGGCTGTCGTCACCGCCGCCGCCCAAGAGAACGTCGTCCCCGCGCGAAAAGCTTGTCCCCCCACCGAGAGTCTCCCCCTCGTCATATCCGATCAGCGTGTCGTCCCCGTCGGTGCCCGCGAGCGAGTCACGAGAATCGAAGTCGATCTCGATCCGGATGTCGGCAACGCCGTCGCCATCGACATCGCCCTCGACGATCGTCCCGTCGCCGCCGTCCGAGCTGAACGCGAGCTGTCCCGCGACGCCGGTCAGCGCCGCGACGTTGACGAAGTCCTGGTTGCCCGCCGTCCCCTTGTCGGCGTCGATCGCCGACAGGTCGAGCGCGTCGCGCCCCTTGAAGGTCGTGATGACGTCGGCCTTGCGCGGCTTCGAATCGGACGCCGCCTCGAAGCGGAACAGATCGCCCGCCAGCCCGCCGACCAGCGTGTCGCTTCCCCGGCCGCCGACCAGCGTGTCGCGCTCCTCGCCACCCTTGATCTTGTCCCGGCCGCCCAGTCCGATCAGCGAATCGGAGCCCCCGAGCCCCTGGATCAGATCGCCGGCATCGGTTCCGGTGAGCGTTTCGTCCTCGCCGTCGCCGACGATCGTGTCGTAAAGCGGCTCAAGCCGGTTCGGGCTGCGCTTGCGAATCATCTTGGGTTCTCCTTCCATGATGGCGGCTCGCCCCCTCTCTTCGTCAAGAGCGAAAATCGAACCGGCAACGAAAAGCCCGTTATGCTCCCCACGCCCTCCTTAGTCCAGCCGGAAGTTCGTTGGCCCTACATGGCCGCGGCTTCACATTAACCTTGAATTCCAAAACTTTGGACCGCGATCTTCCACGGATTTCATAAGGCACTGATCGCGCGCCTTCTTCCTCTTCGGGCGCGCGCCGGAGTCTGCCGCGCCCGAAATCGGTCCCGAAAAGGGGCAGGTCGGGAGCCGCCAGCAGAAAATTCTCCATCAGGTCCAGGATGCGCCGCCCATCGTTCCGCTACGGTAAAGGTACGAATAAACTTCTTGCCAAATAGGAGATCGTGAGTCACCTTCTCGCCATGGCCGCGACTCGCATCCTTCCCGCTCCGCGCCCTTCCGCGCCTCCGCGCCTCCGCGCGAACCCATCCGCCGAATGCGTCGTGGGAGCGCTTGTGCCCTTCGCGATCGTCCCCCGCGCCGCCGCCCTCACCCGGAAGCCGGATTTGCGCCGTGCAGGGTGTCACCTTTGTCATGACCCGCGCCCGCGCGATTCGCTCCACGCCATGAACTTCGTGAACTTCGGCCCTCTCGAAGGTCGCCGACCACGTCGTTGGTGCGACCTTTGGGACCTTTCGCGCTTCGGGTTGATTTCGCCGCCCGCTCGCCCGGCTGGCCTGCGTCCTCAGGCGAACCGGAACTGCTCGTTGATCGCCTGATTGAGCAGGCGGTTCTCCCTGATGAACGCCTGCAGGAACTCGTGGAGTCCCGAGGCGATGATCTCCTCGACACGGGTGCGCTCGAGGCGCTTCTGGCGCAGCCGCGCCATCCGGTCGGCCTCGCCCTGGCGGCCGGTCTCGCGGCCGAGCGCGTCGAG
>JACMKH010000119.1 GCA_014380205.1 Sphingomonadaceae bacterium | reverse complement strand
CGGCAGCGCGAGCGCGAGGCCGAGGAGCAGCGCGGCGGCGGAGAGCAGCAGGTGGCTCGCGAGCAGCGGCGGAACCTGGGCGAGCGCGGCGTTCATCGCTCTTGCTCCAGTGCGCGAATCCGTTCCGCCTGACGACGGGGCACCGCGAGGAGCTCGCCCGCCGCGCCGCTTTGCTCGCTTGCCAGCAGTTCGCGCGGCGTCGCATCGGCGACGATGCGGCCTTCGCGCATCACCAGCACGCGGTCCGCGAGGAGCAGCGCCTCGGCCATGTCGTGGGTGACCATGATCGTGGTGAGGCCGAGCCGGTCGTGGAGGTCGCGATAGGCCTGGCCGAGCTGGTCGCGCGTGACCGGATCGAGCGCGCCGAAGGGCTCGTCCATCAGCATCAGCGACTCTCCCCCCGCGAGCGCGCGCGCGACGCCGACCCTCTGCTGCTGGCCGCCCGAAAGCTGGCGCGGGAAGCGATCGGCCAGATCGGGCGCGAGGCCGACGAGCGCGAGCAGCTCGCCGATGTCATGCCCGCCCACTTGCCCGCTAAGGCGCGGGATGATGCCGATATTCTCGGCGACCGTCATGTGCGGGAACAGCCCGATGTTCTGGAAAACATAACCGATCGAACGGCGCAGTCCGACATGATCGCGCGCCGCGATGGGCTCGCCGCCGATATGGATCGCGCCCGCGCCCGGCTCGATCAGCCGGTTGACCAGCTTGAGCAAGGTCGACTTGCCCGATCCCGACTCGCCAACCAGCGCGACGAAACTCGCGGGCGCGACGATCAGGCTGACATCGTCGACCGCGAGCGCGCCGTCATAGCTTTTAGAGACGTTCTCGAAGCTGACTTCGGGGCCGGTCATGGTGTTGGCCGTGGCATGCGTGCAGGATCGCGAGGGATCGGGCAGGGGTCAAGCCAACGCAGGATTGCACCCCCGCTCACCCTGAGCTTGTCGAAAGGTCATCCCCCCACCCTTCGACAAGCTCAGGGTGAGCGGAATATAGAGAACGGGAGGGGAGGCGCCGATGAGCAAATCGATCTTCATCACGGGCGGCGCGTCGGGGATCGGGCGCGCAACCGCGCGGCGCTTCGCGCGCGAGGGATGGCTCGTCGGGCTCGCCGATGTCGACGAGGCGGGGATGCGTGAAACCCTCGCCATGCTCCCTGAGGGGCGGGGCATGGCCCACCGCCTCGACGTCACCGATCGCGCGGGCTGGGTCGAGGCAGTCGCCGCGTTCGGCGCGCGGACGGGCGGGCGGATGGACGTGCTGTTCAACAACGCGGGAATCGGCGCGGGCGGGCCGATCGAGGAGATGGACGACAGCGAGATCGACCGGCTGATCGCGGTCAATTTCACCGGCGTGATCAACGGTATCCGCGCCGCGTTCGGTTTGCTTCGGGCGACGCCGGGGGGCTGCATCCTCAACACGAGCTCGGCGGCAGGGATCTACGGATCGGCGGGGCTGGTCGTCTACAGCGGCACCAAGTTCGCGGTGCGCGCGCTCACCGAGGGCCTCGACATCGAGCTGCGCCCGCACGACATCCGCGTCCGCTCGCTGATGCCCAGCTTCATCGACACGCCGCTGCTCGACGGGGTCGGGGGCGCAAGCAACCGGTCGGCGCGCGAGCAGGTCATCGAGGCGGGGCTCGAGATCACGCCGGTCGAGGAGGCCGCCGAGGGCGCATGGCGCGCGGTCCGCGGCAAGCGGCTCCACACCACGGTGGGCAAAACGGCCAGGCAGATGATGTTCGCCGCACGCTGGCTGCCGGGGCGGCTGCGCAAGGACGACCGGCTGGTGCGCGACCGCGAGGATTCGCCGGGCTAGATCAATTGCTCGATCGCTCGCGCCATTTTGAGATCGCGCTCCGACAATCCCCCCGCGTCGTGCGTGGTCAGCAGAATCTCGACACGGTTGTAGACGTTGGACCATTCGGGGTGGTGGTCCATCTTCTCGGCGATCAGCGCAACCCGCGTCATGAAGGCGAACGCCTCGTTGAAATCGGCGAACGCGAATTTGCGCGTGATTGCGTCGCGCCCAGGATCGTGCGTCCATTGTGCGAGCTCGCCGAGCGCGGCTTCGCGCGCGGCGTCGGAGAGGCAATCGACCATGGCGTCCTTCCTTTGGCCTTGGGACGCGCCTATTAGGCGCCGCGATGGCGGATCGGCAATCAGCACGCTGGTATGGCCCCGACGCGGGCGAGATCGAGGCGCTCGCGATGCGCGCGATCAGCGCGCTTCCCGCGCAATTCCGCGCGCATCTCGGCAATGTCGCGGTGATCGTGCGCGAGACCCCCGACGCCGAGATGCTCGCCTCGGTCGATCTCGACGACCCGATGGAGCTTTCGGGGCTCTACACCGGCCGCCCGGTGAGCGCGAAGAACATCGAGGAATCGGGCGCGTTGCCCGACATGATCCACCTCTTCCGCCAGCCGATCCTCGCCGAGGCCGCGCAGGACGGGATTCCGCTCGCGACGCTGGTTCATCACATCGTGGTCCACGAGATCGGCCATCATTTCGGCTTGTCCGACGAGGACATGCACGCGCTCGAAGAGCTCGCGGATTGAGCGCGTCCGGGGTGCCCAATCCCGCACACCCTGAGCTTGTCGAAGGGTGGGGAGATGACCCTTCGACAAGCTCAGGGTGAGCGGGGGTTGCTGGCAACCGTGAGGGCGAGGTTCGCCTTCGAAGCCATCGCCTGCATTCGGGGCGGTCGCTTGCTGTTCGAGGGGATCGACCTCGCGCTCGGCCCGGGCGACGCGGCTGTCGTCACCGGGCCCAACGGCGTCGGCAAATCGAGCCTGCTGCGCGTCGCGGCGGGGCTGCTGCGCCCGGCTGCGGGACACGTCT